>UQVI01000012.1 GCA_900544515.1 uncultured Oscillospiraceae bacterium
CTCGACTAGTCGTCGGCAGCGTCAGATGTGTATAAGAGACAGGAGGTTGACACTTGGGATGGCCTTCTTTAATCTGAAGAATATAAAATTTAAATATTAACAAAAATTCTAAGCCACCAAAATGTTATTTTGGTGGCTTTAATGATATGTGCTTTTAATACTTGACATTTCCGTTATTTTATTTAAAATATAGTTAAAATTTTAACAATGTTAAGCAGAGAATTTAAGGCTATTGTGTTCAATTCTCAGAAGGACAGTATATGGGAAATCAGTTTATTATGCCCGGTAAGGTCGTTTATGGCGAGGGTGCACTTGAAAATGCAAAAGAGCTTATCAGCGGTTTAGGTAAAAAGGCTTTAATTGTAACAGATGAATTTATGGTAAGGCTTGGTAATGTTAAGCTTGTTACAAAGATGCTTGACGAGCTTGGTATTGAGCATTATATTTTTGACGGCGTGAATTCAGAGCCAACGGATATTATTATTGATAAAGGACTTTCATTTTATAAAGCTGAGGATTGCGATTTTCTCATTGCAATCGGCGGCGGCTCTCCTATTGACGCTATGAAAGCAATCGGTGCTGTTGCAACAAACGGCGGAAGCATCAATGATTATTATGGTAAGATTATTGACAAGCCTACTCCTCCTATGGTAGCGGTGCCCACAACCAGCGGTACAGGTTCAGAGGCTACACAGTTTACGATTATCACGAATACGGAGAAGGATATAAAAATGCTGCTCAAGGGTGCAGTGCTTATGCCTGATTTAGCAATTGATGATCCGGCATTTACCCTGACTGCCCCTCAGTCCGTTACTGCTGCAACAGGTCTTGATGCACTTTGTCACGCTGCGGAGGCCTATACCTCAAGAAAAGCACAGCCGCTTACAGATGAATTTGCAATCTCAGCGATTAAAAAGATTTTCAAGTATTTGCCTGTCTGCTATAATGAGGGCAATAATGTTAAGGCAAGGGCACAGATGTCGCTCGCTGCACTTGAAGCAGGTGTGGCTTTCAATAATGCGTCAGTAACCATTATTCACGGTATGAGCAGACCAATCGGCGCACTGTTCCATGTACCGCACGGAATCAGCAACGCAATGCTTTTGTCAGAGTGCTTTGGCTATGTATATGACGGAGCGTATGACCGTTTTGCAGATATGGCAAGGGCAATCGGTGCTGCAAACGATGACGATGATGATAAAGCAGCAGCAAAGAAATTTATTGAAGCCTGTGAAAAGCTTTGTAAAATTTGTGAAATTCCGACGCTCGAAGAATATGGAATTGATAAAGCTGAATTCTTTAATGTTATGGATAAAATGGCGGATGATGCCATTGCTTCAGGCTCTCCCGCAAATACCATTAAGGACATCAGCAAGGACGATGTTTTAAATATTTACAAATCACTTTGGGATTAATGAAAAGGACAGTATCTTATTTTAAAATAAGATACTGTTTTTTTGAATAATACGATTATTCCTGCAAATACTTTTAATATCAATTTGAAGAAAGCAGGGATAGTATGACAGATAGAACCGGTGCAGACGGCGATACAGTAAAGCTCCTTAAGGAATGTGATTCAGGTATAAAGATGGGTATATCTGCCATTGATGATATTATTGATGATGTAAGAAATACGGATTTCAGAACACTGCTTCACGACAGTAAAACCCAGCACGAAAAGCTTAAGGATGAAATTCTTGTCCTCTTGAACGAGCATAATGATGATGGTAAAAATCCAAATCCTATGGCAAAGGGAATGTCTTGGGTAAAAACGAATATGAAAATGGCAGTAGACGGCACAGACAATACGGCTGCTGATTTAATTACCGATGGCTGTAATATGGGTGTAAAATCACTGAGCAGATATCTGAATCAGTATAAGAGTGCTGATTCAAAATCAAGGGATATCACATCCAGGCTTGTGCAGATTGAAGATAGGCTCGCAACCGATGTCAGACAGTTTTTATAACCTATTGCTATTCAGTTTGCTAAACTAAAAAAGCCTGAACTTTGATGGATTTTCCACATAAGTTCAGGCTTTTGCTATTGATCTATTCAGGTTTGATGTTCAGCGGAATTTCCGATTCCTCACCATTATAAATGTTCCAGGCATAGTAATTTGGTATGATAAAGCCGATATTATCGCAGGAAACATTTATTGTACCTGACAAATTATCATCTTCGTCTTTTGTCGTTTTGATAATCATACTTACTTCGTCCAGTTCCTCAATGATATACATGTTTTCATTGGAGTTATCATAAGTCAGCTCGTACTTGTCCAGGATTTCCTCAAGAACCAAATCAGTATCCTTATACTTCTGTGCCATTTCCTTTGCCATATTTACTGTGTCCGAATAGTTTTGCTTTCTCTGTTCAATATCCTTTGGTATCTGTGTGGCAAGCCTGACAGCGGATAATATTAAAAATATGGCGGAAACAAGTGTTATTACAATGCTGATTATGGATAATACTTTTTTTGCAGTCAATGCTTTTCTGCCTGCTTTTTTCTTTTTTAAATCTATGATTATATGATACATAATCGTGTACAGGCAGCAGGCAATTGCAGGAAGAAATGCTGTAAGCATAAGCAGATATGCCCATATACCTGTACCTTCAGGAAGTAAATTCTGTGCCTTGCCGTATAACGGATACAGCCACAAAGCAAAGCATACAAGGTCTGAGACAGAATAAAAAACATTTTTAGTCCTTATGGCCATGAGTGAAAAGCCATTTATTAATACAGCAGCTCCAATCAGTACAAAAAAAGAAAAGACAGCTGAAGCATTTTCATCATAGATGTTGAAAAGTATGAATAACCCTGATACTCCGAACAAAGCGATAATGTATATTATGTTTTTAAAGAATTTTTTTATATCCATTTATATTCTCCGTATATTATATATAACTAAGATACCACAAATCCGATATGTTTTAAAGTGTTTTCGGCATTATTATTTGTTTATTTACAATTAGGATTTAATGAAAGGATAATGGCTGAAAACTTAAATCGATGTATAATTTTTGTTTTATCGGTTGATAAAATAGCTTTATTGTGGTATCCTCTTATTTATGGAATTTAAGTATGAACTGCATTGTCACACCGGATGTGTTTCGCGGTGCGGCAGAGTAGAACCGGAAGAGATTGTAAAACTTTATAAACAGCAGGGGTACAGCGGAATCGTTGTTACAGATCATTACAGTCCTATGACATTCACACCGAATTGGTGTCCTCAGAAGCAGATTGATTTTTATCTTGAGGGCTACAGACGAATGAAAAACGCAGCTGATGACGAGTTCACTGTATTGCTTGGTATGGAGCTTCGTCATTACTTTACTGCCAATGATTATCTGATTTACGGTATTGATGAGGACTTTTTGTATAATGCGGGAAATCTTATGAATGTATGGGAAAGGGAAGTGTTTAACCGCTGCCGTAGAGAAGGGTACCTTGTTTATCAGGCACATCCGTTTCGTACAGGAATCAGGAGATGCAATCCGGATTATATCGACGGAGTGGAAATATATAACGGAAAGACAAACAAGGAGCTTAACGACAAGGCATACGAATGGGCGAAGGCAAACAACAAGCTGATGGTATCAGGCTCCGATTTCCACGTGGTTAAAAATCTTGCAAGAGGCGGCATAATAACACAAAAGCCGATTAAAAGCAACGCTGATTTATTGGAGGTACTGAAGAGTCAGAATTTTAGAATGATAAGGAATTATTGATATGAATTTTGTAAAGAAAAACGGTTTAGGTATTTTAAGCTGTGTAATTATTGCAGGAATTTCCACCTTTCTGGCAGGGCTGAGCATAGGCTCATTTTCCTTTGAGGTTATCGGTGCACCTGTATTTTCCATTATTATCGGTATGGTTATTACTGCTGTATTCGGTAAATTTTCATCCGATGAAAGAGTGAAATCAGGTATCACCTTTACATCAAAAAAGATTTTGCAGTGGGCAGTAATCATTCTTGGCTTTACACTTAATATAAGAACAGTGCTGTCCGTAGGCGGAAAAAGTCTGCCGGTTATTATTTCAACAATTGCTGTTTCATTGATCGTCGCTTTTGTGATGTGTAAAATTTTAAAGGTGGATAAAAAGGTGTCTATTCTCGTTGGTGTAGGCTCTTCCATATGCGGCGGCTCGGCAATTGCGGCAACGGCACCTGTTATTGATGCCGATGACGAAGAAATTGCACAGTCCATTTCAGTTATCTTCCTTTTCAATGTTATTGCCGCTTTGATTTTTCCGACTTTCGGCAATGCAATTGGTCTTACAAATGACGGCTTTGCTTTATTTGCAGGCACTGCGGTTAATGATACTTCTTCTGTTACTGCAGCTGCATCAGCGTGGGACAGTATGAAGGGTACAGAGGGAATGGTTCTTGCGCAGGCAACGACCGTTAAGCTGACACGAACACTGGCGATTATTCCGATTACTCTTGTGCTGGCATTTATCAGAACGCGTCGGGCGAAAAAGGAAGGCACAGAGGGTACTAAGGTTTCAATGAAGAAAATCTTCCCTTGGTTCATTCTGTATTTCGTGATTGCATCACTAATAACAACTCTTGTTGCTGCGCTCCCTGAAAGTACCTTTACCGCATTTTATAATGATTATTTTGTAAAGGGCGCAAAGTGGCTTGCCAAGTTCTTTATCTCAATGGCAATGTGTGCAATCGGTCTGAATACAAATGTTGTAAATCTTGTAAAAAAAGGCGGAAAGCCTATTTTAATGGGCCTTTGCTGTTGGGTGTGCATTACGGCGGTAAGCCTTGTAATGCAGCGCGTTTTAGGTTATTGGTAAAAAGAAATGAATAGATAAAAACAACACAGGCTTTGCAAATCAGCTTAGCCTGTGTTGTTTTTGTTTATTATTCTTTTTGCAGTTATATATATAATTGCACCAAACAGTCCGCCCAACGTGTTATAGACCAGGTCGGACAGCTGGAATGTTCCTATGCAGAAAATCAGCTGAATAAGCTCTATTGCAAGCGAAGTAAATAATGATATGATCAGCGTTAATCGTATTATTTTTTTATTTGAAAAAGTTTTATTAAAAAAGCTTTTCAGAATATAAAATACAGCAAAGCATATCGGCAGAAACAATAGTATATTCAGTATCGGCTTAGGATTGATATACATTATTGTTTCGCCGTCGTAGATTGACCATTCACCAAATACATCCGACAAAGGATTTGTTTTTGTACCTATTCTGTGAAGAATTGTGGTGTAAAACAGTTCGGAAAAATAAAACATTACTGCAAATGCTTTTATATAATGAAGTTTATTTTTTCGCTTTTTCTTAATAGCCAAAATAATTATACAAATCAGGGTTATAAATATTGCAATAAAAAACGGAATTATAAAATATTCGTTAAAGAAAATACCTAAATCATGAGACAGCGTTTTCAATATTTTATACATTGGCAGTTACCTGTTGATCTTTTTTCAGAATTAAAATCCCGTCATTTCTCATAGGTATAATTATAAAATTATCTGTTATTTCAGCCAAATCAAGACTTGCATCAATTTTCAGCTGTGCAATTAATTTTGGATTATCCAAATCGGATATATTAACAATTGTTATTTCTTTTCCGTAGCAATAGGAAACAATCATTATATCACCGTAAATTACCGGTTTCCCCCTGAGGTAGCTTATTCCGGAGATCTTATGCAGCGGCAGAGAGGAAAGCTTTTGATTCTCAGTCATTGGATTAAAGTAAACATATCCATTATTATAAATTGCCACAATACAGTTGTTATAAGCAGCCATACCGTTTGTTTCAGAGCCTACGGAGTTTGTTATGGTTTTTGCTGTGGTCAGGCTGTTGCCGTCAGATGTAAACAAATTGATTTTCCCGTTATCGCAGACTGCTGTATATTTATCTGCGATGAGTCCCTGACAAATGTTACGATAGTACATAGATCCGCCTGATGCCAATGAGCAAATAACAGGATGGTGTTTGTCTTTTATATCAATTGTGCAAATACGTGAAAATCCGCCCTGAGCAATAATATAATTTTCATCGGCAGTGAGTGACAGGCTTGTTATTGAAAAATTATATTTAGTATTGTCTTTACAACCGCCTAAATAAGCTATATTATGCTTATCTATTGAATAAATTCCTATACCGTCATCACATTCTGCTGTGTACAGGTATTTCCCATTCTTAGAAATAGCTATGTCTTTAACAGGGGAATCCGTAATATAGTTTGATTGTTCATTCAGATTTTCATCTAAAACAGTGATGCCGTTTGAGGAAGCGATATATATCAGGTTGTTTGCATATTTTGCAGCGTATACAGAGCAGTCCGCAGTAATGATATTTGCTGTATACCCTTCCATTACAGGTATTTCAGGAATACTTTTATCAGTGCCTTTCAAATCGGTACAGGGAATTATCTCTTTTTTCATATTGTTTAAGCTTATCTGATAAATTCCCGTGTACGGGTCCCCGAAAAAGAGTTTATTCGTGGCAGTGCATACGGATAATACGGGAGCCTGATTAAATTCCGAAGTATTAAAATTGAATATAAAGCTGCCTGAAATTAATTTTTTGTAATTCGGAGAGTCTTTTTCAATTCGAATAGTTGATTTATTTATCAGTATAGGAGCTGACAAATTGCTTGTATCGTAAACATATAACCCATTATAGGTACTTGCAAGAATGGCATATCTTCCGCTGACTTTCACTTTCCAGTAATCAAATCCGGAATATTTATATCGCCCGTCTATTTTATTTGTTGAAAGCCATACAGGATTTTGCGGATTTTTTACATTATATATTTCAAGTCCATTTCCCATTCCGAATCCCGGAGAAGATACAGCAGTTGAATTATCGCGGCTGTGATAACCTGTTGCTGCATAGAGGATGCCATTCTCAACAACAATTCCGCCGACATTTCCGTCAAGATTAATGGTATTTATTTGTATCGGTTTTCTGAGGTCATTTATATCGTAAATAATGATTTTTTTCTGAGCCCATACGCCGATATATAAATAATGATCGTCAACCGAGCAATCGTACATTTCTTCTCTGTTTGATATCTGAGAATAGTATTTCGGATTATAAATATCAGAGGCATCAACGATTTCAACTCCAAAGTATCTGCTGCATATAAATGCGTAGCTGCCATTTACTGCCAGACCTGAACTGAGTTCAAGAGTTGCATATTTTCCTGCAAGTACAGGCTTGAGCGGATTATCAATATCAACGAAATATGCACCGTTTTCTCTTGAAGAAATAACGAGTGCCTTTCCGTCATTAATAAAGGAAATATCGTGACAATTTCCCAGCCCCTCCAGTGACGCTGCTTCAGAAGGTGTATTCCCTGTTATATCATAAACAGTTAGTACACCTTTATTTACCGAATACAGATACTTGCTGTCCGCGATTGATGCGGTTGTAGCTTCGCCAATAGTATCGTTTTCCTCAAAAACAGTCTCATTTATATTTTTAGGATATATACCGGTTCTGTGGTTGTTGATACTTTCGATTGCAAAATTAACAAATTGAAAATCAGAAATCGTAATGGGCTGATAATCGGTTATAAGGCTGATTGCGATAGAATTGAGCGTATCTGTATTTGTTATCGGAATATAATAATCTGATTTTTGGGTATAGACAGGATAAGTTGCTGAAATAGCATTATCATTGATTTTGATGCTGATTTTTGAACAGCTCTTTTCAGCCTGGAGTGTTAACTTTAAAATGTGTAAATCATCCGTATTCAGATTTATATTACAGCTGTATTTTACTGATGCATTATTTTTTGAATCAGCTGAAACAAGAATGGCATTGTTTAAAAAGTCGTTAATGCCTATAATTGTTTTATATTTGTTTTCTGAGAATTCTGAATCATAATCTGTATTTGTCAATATAAAATTTTTTTCAGCCGGAGCGGATACCTTGACTACATCGGATATTGCAAGATTTCCATTACTATCTGTTAATACACATCTGTACAAACGGTTGTATGTATATTTAATAACAGGAAAAGAAAGGGTGTGTGTTTTATTTCCTTTTGCTGTGGAAGATATCCATGTTTTACCCTGATCTGTACTTATCTGCCATTGATAAACAATATTATTGCCGACAGCACTTAAAGTAAATAAAGCCGTTGAATTCATATTTGCTTCCGTGCTTTCAGGCTGCTTCGTGATTTGCACAGGTATATAATTCTTTTTTTCAATAATACAGCAGGGGTCGGAGACAATACTGTTTTTGGATGCATCAGTAATAATACAGCGGTAAATGAGTTTATAGGAATAGTTAGAGACCGGAAAGGAAATAGTAGCAGTGCGGTTTCCTTTTGCGGAGGAGTTCGCCCACGTAATACCGTTATTACTGCTGAGCTGCCATTGGTATGTGATGTCTGAGCCTATGGCATTTACAGCTAATGATACTGTATCACCGATTGCAGCTTCTGTATTTGAGGGATGGGTTATAATCTGAAGCTTTTCATCATCTGATTTTTTTGATACTCTGCATATATCAGATGCAATGCTGTTTTTGGATGTATCAGTAATAATGCAGCGGTAAATAAGCTTATATGAATAATTGGTAACAGGAAAAGAGAGGTTATTTGTTTTATTTCCCTTTGCTGCTGAATTTTCCCATGTAATACCGCTATTACTGCTAAGCTGCCATTGATATTGCAGACCTGATCCATCGGCAGCTATAGTAAAGCCGGCAGTATCACCGATGGATACTATATTATCCTGTGGCTGCTGCGTTATCATTATCTGATTATCAGATGATGCAAATGCAATATTGAATCCTGATAATGATGTGATGAGCACAACAGCTGAAATAAATATTGAAATTGTCTTTATAAACTTATTTTTCATAATCATAATTTTATTTTTTTGTTCTTTTTTTTATCAGTAGAATTGCTTTGTCCTTTAGTATCGAAATGTCTTTTCTGTAAAAAATCAGATGAAGAATGCACGATATGATTCCTGAAGTAATAACAACTAAAAGTGCTTTCAGTGCCCACCACATAAAGTTGGGGGTATCAAATGTGAACAGATATTTTGATACTATGAATGTTAATAATGCAACAGCGGAATTTATAATGATATGGAAAATAAATATCATTATATTTCTCTTAACAATATGCTTTGAAAGATATACTGCATATTGGAAAGATCGGAAAACAGTTGCAGCAAGCGTGCCTATTGCGACACCGACTAAACCAAGCTTTGCAACAAAAATCAATGATAATGTAATGTTAAGTGCAGCCTCAACAATTGCACCATTTCGAGTTTGCTTAAAGTGGCCGGCTGCTTCAACGATTGTCTGATACGGAATCCTAAAGCAACTGAAAGCACCTGCAACAGTAATCAGCAATGCAAAAAGCGGTCTGCTGTAGTTGACATCATTTACACAGGATGTATATAAAAGTGCAAACGGAACAATCATAATACCTGCTGTAGTGTAAATTACCGATGTTGTACCGAAAATGATGAGTTCATATATTTTCAGATTTGTTTCAATCAGCTTTTTTTCTCCTTTGGCAAGCATATTGCCAAAAGCAGCACCAAATCCCATTACAAGAGAAGATATAACATTTCTTATATTGAAAATCACATAGTTATATACTGTGTATACGGAAACCTCTTTGGTATTTGTAAAAAAGGTAAGAACGATAACATCTGTATTATTATGTATGAAATATGCAACGGATTGTGCAAAAGCATCCCACCGCTGTGATATAGCCGAATCATTTGGTTTTACAGTTTTATCGATTTTATATTTGTGTTTTGCATATAGGAATATAAAAATTGGATTTAGTGAAAATGCCAAAGCACTTCCTAACTTTACAATATGAATTCCAGCACCGGCATAAATTAGTATTGCAGCAAGCAGAGTATTTAAAACGGTGGAAAAGGCTTGTGTAAGCATAAGTACATATTGTTTTTGATCTGCTTCAAATAAAAATTGATAGGCAAGTCCGAAATAATATTGTATAAAGGTGCTGATGCCAAGAATCAGTACGAGTGTAAAGGAGAACAACCATTCAAATTCATCTCTGACAAGAAATGGATAAAGAGCTGCAAAGATAAAAATTGCACCTAAAAATATAAGTGCAATTTTTCTCATAAATTTTGATGTAGCATTTACAATAGCACTTATATCATGTGTGTTCTTTTCTGCTAAAGGCTTATAAAGCGATGCACGGGTAACCGCACCTACTCCGCCTTTAAGTAAGGCCACGCAGGATAAAAACTGTGTGATTGAAGTGGTAATACCGTTATAGCTTGAGCCGAAATGACTGAGTATAAGTCTTGGCAGAATAAGTCCGCAAATAACAGCAATAACCTCATAGCCAATAGATGCTGTTGTGTTATAAAGTGCTTTTTTACTTCTCATTTAATCATTCAGATTCCTTTTTAAAAATTCCAGCGAGGTATTTTTTTGTACCCCGATTTTTTTATTTATATCATTATAGTCAAGCTGATTTTCATAGAAGGGCAGTAAGTTATCATTGCTTTGCACAAATGTTTTTTCTGCACCGACTGATTTAAGCAGAGATTCAATTTTCTTTTTTTCCTGACCATAATTTGCAAAGTTTTTTTCATATATCAATGAAAAGATTGTACCGTGAAATGTATTAGTGATAACAAAGGAGCAGTCTCGGTAACATTGAATGAAAAGATATGGGTCAAAAGGAAGATTGATATCACACCAGGTTCTGTGCTGACCGAAAGAAATAATCCTTTTACCTGTTTTTTCTCTTAACTTTTTGATTTGTTTAATACTGTTATCAGATAAATTTCCAAAGTAATAAATCAATATGGGAGAATGATCAAAGCACGGCATATCTTTAATGAGCCAATTGTAATCATTCTTATTCAGTAAAAGAGTAGGGTCACAAACAATGGTGGAATTCATATTGAATATATCTCTAACAATTTCGTATGTGGCATCATCTCTGACAGATATATCTGAAATTTTATGAGAACATTCGATTGCTGTTTTATTATGAATAAATTTATCTTTTGGTGTATTTGCAGCGGATACGGCATAGGTTATAATTTTTTTTGAGCTTAAATTCTTTCCGAAATAGATATCTGTGTTTTTTGAAAAGTATTTGGAATTTAGATTCCAGACGGTATCACTGCCTATAATGAAACAATCCATTTCATTATATATTTTTTCCGATTTATTAGTTGTTGTGAAAAGTGTCTGTGCGTTTGAAAAAGCGCTGTATCTTTTCCAGATGTTTTTACAGTCTTCAAATTGCAATTGAAGTAATTTTTTTATACTGTCTTTGATATGGGGTTTTAAGGAATGAGATGTATCCTTTTTATTTCTTTCAAGAAAATAAACATTATGTCCCAATTTTTCCAATATTGTTTTAAGTGCATAGGCCTGTAAAAAACTGCCGCAATTTTCACTGTTATATACAGTTATTATGCAAATATTCATTGACATATCTCCGTGTCGATTTTTTATATTATTGAAGCGTTTTATATCGCTTTCATTTTGAATCAGTCACTCGTTTTATCAGATAATGTTTTTTTACACAACTGTGCATCACGCACAAGATTCAGGATAAGTGCAAAGAGTACAAAGAACTGATAGCAGCCCGGATGGCTCATCCAGGGCAGTCTTGCATAGTCCATAATAACAAGAGAAATCAGTAAGAAACAGGTATACTTCATTAGTGGATGACGATAAAAATATTTTATATTGGATACCAAAATATAAATATGAGGGATATACCATACAAGCAGTCCTACAATCCCGAGACTTGCCATAGTTTCTGCCCAGCTGCAGTGACTGTAAACCGCTTCAATATAGTATCCCTTGTACATAGGATAGTCACGCAGATAACAGTAAAATCCATCAAGACCCCAGCCGAGAATCGGACGCTTTTTAAACATTTCAAAAGCAATTTCTCTATAAAACTGACGTCCCAGCGTACTTGCGTCCGCAACTTCGTCACCGGATATTGTTGTAAACATATCCTCAAATCTTATCCAGATGTTTTCATATAAAATGGGAATGTTCTTAAGCATTACAATAGCAATTGTACCAAGCAGAATGATTCCTAAAAGCTTCGTAATCATTCTGAAATAGTTTCTGTCAAAAACAATAAACATAACAAGCAGAATGATTAACTGAACAAGCGAACTTCTTGAACCTGTTACAATGGAGAGCACGATAAAAAATACCATTAAGAAATATCCGTATTTAAAGTTGGTATATTTTTTCAAAAAGTAGCAGGTGAAAACCATATACGCTGATACTGCGCCAATCAGATTTCTCTGCTGACCGATAGCTTGTCCAAAGCCTTCATCACCTGCCTGGAAATATTGGCTTACAGGTGTAGTAACCATTGCAGCAATACCTAAAATTACAGAAGCCAGTGCAAAGGACTGCATGACCGAAAGTGCACGCTCTGTTGTATCAGCATATACAAAAATGGCAAATCCTATAATGAAACACCGAAAAACGCCGAGCATTGTTCTTGAATTCAGCATCACACTGTATGCCCACAGCTTGGAGGACATAAAAAGTAAAAGGGTAAACAGTCCGAACCATAGGCATATAAATAGTATATTTTTTAATGTGCTTTTCTTCAGAACAATTTTTCCGTTAAAAAATTTGGTTAAAACTACATATGCGATAATGAACAGCTGTATACCCAGCTGAATATAGGTATGGGTATACAGTACGAACATTACGGAAAAATATAAAAAGAAAGCCCAGTTCGGTTTTACATTACTGTATTTATTTAAAGGGATAGAGTTTTCCATATATTACTCCTGGATATTTTTATTTGGAAGGGTTATCCAATCTCCTAACACTTTATCATATTCCTTAGGGTCGAACGGCAAGTAACCTGAGCAAGGGAAAAACGTAAGCTCACCAAAGAAAATTTTTTTATGGATTTCATAAAAATCAACTCTGATAAATGCTCTGTCTTTACTCAGAACTTTTGCAAGCTCTTTCATCTTTTCAAAGTTTACCGGTTTTTTTGGCAATTCGTCAAATGGTTTAAAATCATTTCTTTTAAATTCAGCGATATTGTAATCCATATCCGCAAAGCTGATTTTAGCAGTTGAGTGATCTGAAAGACCTTCTGAAATATAAAGTAATTTAGGTTCGCCGTTGAAACAGAAAAATTTGTAATCTTTTAAATCCGTTTTGGATTCGTCCTCCATATATTTCTCTGCAATTATACGTGGCTTAACATCTTTATACGGCCACTCTCTGTGAACACTGTAAAAATTCCTGTTCAGAAAATGATTTAAAGTATTTTTAGCATTTTCTATGTCAAGTTCTGCTTTATCCTTGCATATAACCAGACCGCCTGAATCATGCGTGCATTTTAATACAAACTGATTCGGAAGAGTGTCAAAGTCAATATCATTTACGTTATCCCATACTCCGAGAGTGGGGATAATATACTCTTCTCCGATAATATTTGCCACATATTTTTTTGCTTCATATTTGTCAACCATTTTGGTGTATTCGGGTTTTCTGTCATAAAGCTTAAGCCACTGCAGCTTTTCGTTATATGTAACAGGGTTGTCCAGATTGAGCTTTTTACCCATTATGCAGTTGTAACGCAGCTTGAGATATGTTTCATCAGACATTCTGTTAAAAAAACCCCTATTAGATAAAAACATAAATCCTTTTTTTAAAATGTTCATTCATATATCACTCAGTCTCTGAAAAATAAATCTCTTGTGTAAATCTTGTCCTTGACATCTTCAATTTCACTGTTAAAGCGATTAACAACAATTATATCCGAAATCGTCTTGAATTCCTCTAAGTCTCTGATAACACGGCTGTTGAAGAAGCTATCCTCTTTAAGAGCAGGCTCATAAACAACAACCTCAATGCCCTTAGCCTTGATACGTTTCATAACGCCCTGAATGGAGGACTGGCGGAAATTGTCGGAATTTGATTTCATTGTCAGGCGATAGATACCTACAATTTTCGGATTTTTCTCAATAATCCTGTCAGCAATGAAATCTTTTCTTGTAACATTGGCATCCACAATGGCACCGATAAGATTACTCGGCACATCTGCAAAGTTGGCTCTGAGTTGTTTTGTGTCCTTCGGCAGACAGTAACCGCCGTAGCCAAAGCTTGGATTATTGTAGTGGTCACCGATTCTTGGGTCAAGGCATACACCCTCGATAATCTGCTTAGTGTCAAGATTTCTCAGCTCAGCATAGGTGTCAAGCTCATTGAAGTATGCTACGCGCAGTGCAAGATAAGTATTTGCAAAAAGCTTTACCGCTTCTGCCTCAGTTGGTTGTGTAAACAGGACAGAAACCTCTTCTTTAATAGCATTATCTTCAAGAAGCTTAGCAAAAGTATGAGCCGCTTCAGCCATATCCTCAGGTGCTCCGACAATGATTCTGGAAGGATAAAGGTTATCGTATAATGCATGTCCTTCACGCAGAAATTCAGGCGAAAACATAATTTTATTGCAATTATATTTTTTACGTACTCCCTCAGTATAACCCACAGGAACAGTTGATTTGATAACCATTACTGCATTGGGATTCACCTTTGTGACGAGTTCAATCACGCTCTCAACAGAGCTTGTATCAAAGAAATTGAGTTTGGGATCATAGTTTGTAGGCGTGGATATTATAACGAAATCAGCATTCTTATATGCACTTTCGGCATCCGTTGTTGCAGTAAGACTCAAATCTTTATTTTTTAAGTATTCTTCTATTTCTTTATCAACAATAGGGGATATACCGCTGTTAATCATATCAACCTTTTCTTTAATGATATCAACGGCGGTTACTTCATTTTTCTGAGATAAAAGTACAGAAATGGAAAGCCCTACATATCCTGTGCCTGCAACTGCTATTTTCATAAATTATGCCTCCCTGCAATAAAAGGACTTGTACCATTTTGCAAACTCAGTCAGTCCCTTTTCAATGGATGTGCTTGGCTTAAAGTCAAAATCATTCATAAGCTCTGTTACATCTGCATAAGTCTGATAAACATCACCGGGCTGCATAGGTAAAAATTCTTTTTTTGCAGGCTCTGTGATAACACCTTGCTCAAGCAGTGCTTTTTCAAGTGTTTCAATATAAGTCATCAAATCCTCAGGTTTATTATTTCCGATGTTGTAAACCTTTGCAGGGTCAGCACCCTGAGGAGGATTGCAGAGCATATTTTCAATACCCTGAACAATATCGTCAATATAGGTGAAATCTCTTTTCATATCACCATTGTTGAATATCTGAATGGTTTCTCCCTTTATCATTTTGTTGGTGAAACCGAAATATGCCATATCAGGTCTGCCGAACGGTCCGTAAACGGTGAAAAAGCGAAGTCCTGTTGAAGGTATATTATAAAGGTGAGAATATGTAAATGCCATAAGCTCGTTTGATTTTTTTGTTGCCGCGTAAAGGCTAATCGGATGTGAAACATCATCGGTTACGGAAAACGGTGTTTTCTCCTGCATACCGTAAACAGAAGAGGAGGAGGCGTAAATGAGATGTTCAACAGGATTGTGACGGCATGCCTCAAGTATATTGAAAAAGCCGACAATATTTGATTCAATATAAGCATCAGGGTTTGTAATGGAGTAGCGCACACCTGCCTGTGCAGCAAGGTTTACCACGATGTCAGGCTTGTGCTCTTTGAATATATCAGATACAAGCGGCTTGTCTGCAATGCTTCCTTTGATAAAAGTGAATTTCTCATATTTGCAGAGAATGTCAAGGCGAGCCTCCTTAAGACGTACATCATAGTAATCGTTTATATTGTCAATTCCTATGATTTGTGCACCCTGTTCAAGCAGTTTTTTTGAGAGGTGAAAGCCGATAAATCCGGCAGCACCTGTGATAAAATACTTTTTTTCAGGATTCATTTTGTTGAACTTCTGCATAGTTATACCTCTTTATTTTAATATATCATCGAATACCTTTTTCCATTTTTCACAGATGTTATCTGAGGATAGCTCTTCACGTATAAGTGATGCTTTTTGCCCCATTTCCTGCGCTTTCTCAGAATGTTCGGCCATATAGCACATAGCTTTTGCCATAGCATCAACATCACCGACAGGCGTGAGGATGCCGTTTTCATAATCCGTTATGTATGCTCTCGCACCGCCCGGAGGATGATCCGTAGTCACTACCGGCAATCCGATTGCCAGTGCCTCAAGCATTGCATTTGAAAGTCCCTCAAAGTCAGAGGACATTACGTACATTCCTGCATCCATAATTCTTTCGTGAACATTTTTACAGAAACCGCAAAGCTCGATTTTATCCGTTAAGCCGAGCCTTTCAATATAATTTTCCATTGTTGTTCTTAAAGCACCGTCACCGTAAATTTCCAGCTTATAATCTGGGTGCTTTTCTGAAAACTGAGCAAATGCGTCAAGCATCAGCTTGTAGTTTTTCTGCGGATTAAATCTTCCCACAGCAACAGCTGTTTTTTTTCTTTCACCAATGTGAGGCTCCGGCAGTCCGTCCTTTAAAGGATTGGGTATAACAATGCCCTTATCATTTATACTTTGGTCAAAGTAATCAGCGGCACCCTGTGTCTGAAAAACGATTTTCTTGCAGTTTTTGTTTTTATAAAGGATTTTTCTTGCAGGGTCTCCGAATTTTTGAATTTTCTGTGTAAAGGAATTGGCAGGGTCATTTCTCTCGGATACAAGGACCTTAACCCCTGTGCCGATAGCTGCCAGTATTGTGTAAAGATTCTGATGTGTGAAAAAGGATACAAAAAGAGCATCTTTATTTTTCTTCATATATTTGTGCAGAAATTTGATTTGTGCCATTGTGTCCTTATCCTGAATATCAGGTCTGACAATGATTTCAGCCGATGCATTCAGCGGATAGACAACCTCGTCACCGTTTAACAGTATGAATTTTATGCAGTAGCCTTTGTCAATCAGATAATTGGCAAGGTTGCTCATTACTCTTTCTGCTCCGCCGCCTGATAAGGCATTGGTAATAAAGAAAATTGTTTTACTCATTTTGTATCCTTTAAAAATTTATTTTCAAATGTTTTACATTTGTTTTCCCAAGTATATTCATTCAGTATTTTTTCATATCCTGCTTTGCCGAGCTGAACTCTTAAATCATCATTTTCAATAAGCGTTTTTATGCCGTCTGCAAAGTCTTTTTTTATTTCATCCAGACTCTGATTTATATCAACTTTTATGCCGCAGCTTTCATCAATCAGTAAATCTGCACCGTTCTGATTGAAGGTGAGTATCGGCAGTCCATTGCTCATTGCTTCAAACAATACGGTTCCTGTAGTTTCTCTGAGGCTGGGGAAAACAAAGAAATCACTCGCCCCATAGATTGCCTTCATTTCAAGATAAGGTATCTGCCCGGTAAAAGTAACCTTGTCCTCGATACCCAGTTCACGTGCTTTTCTTTTTAGTACTTCGGTTTCAGGGCCGTTTCCGACTAAAAAAAGATTATATTTTCTTTCAGTTTCTACCAGACTTAATGCTTCAAGCAGAAATGCAAGGCCTTTTCTGTAAATAAACCGTCCTGCCCAGAGGAGATTTACTGTTTCAGTTTCATCTTTAATATGGAAATCAGGCTGTTTGATTCTTGCTTTCACCATTCCGTTTTCGGTCAGCAGTCGGCACTTGCTTTTATCTTTCAGCATACTGTTTAAGAAATTCTGCGTTTCCTTGTTTGCACAAAGGATAAGTGCAGCCTTGTTGAGTGTACGCCTGTAAAACGGATTGAATTTTACAGTGTTATTAATAAGCTCTCTTACTTTTTCGCTTTTCTCGTGACCATTCATATAAGGTTTGAATGGCTCAGGCGTAATCTGTGCTCCGCCTACAGGACCAAAAATGAATTTGCAATTTGATTTCCATAGCGGTGCTGCAATTCTGAAGTCACCAAGTGTTACGTGCTGAACGTAATCAAAATGATATTCCTTATTCAGCTTGTTAATCGTTTTTAAAACCGTTTTCTGCCATAGGTAGTAATAGCAGAAATAGAAAAAATTCTTTTTCGTCTTACTATACAGATTCATCCACTTGGGAATATCGTGATAGAATACTTTGATATTATTTACATTGTACTTCTTCAAAAAGTGCTCAATGTGTTCTTTGTTATCCGTTCTTGTGAGAAGATATACCTCATTATATTCTCTCATCGCATAAGCCCATGACCAACCGCACTGTGCCTCTGAGCCGTAATAGGGGTTAGCAGTAAAGGCTGAATATAATATTTTCATACTGAATCAAGTCCTGTCCTAGTTTTTTATTATCTTTTTGAGCCATAGAGGAGCTTTGGATTTTAATTTTGAAACAAGCACGGCACTGCCTTCCTGCTTCATAAAATACTTGTCGAATTCCTCATAGCCTTTAAGTTTGTAAATGTTCATGATTTCCTCGCGGTTTCCTTTAGGTACGCTCGGTTCGGACAGCTGTTTATTCTCTTTTTCAATTTTTTCAAAGGTACTCGGATAAAGACTGAGCCCCTTGCCGTAGTATTCAATAAGTCTTTTGCCTTGCTCTGTATTCTGAAGTATACAGCTGATTCCCTTGTCGGAATCAAATTCACTGTGACTGCCGTCAAAAAGCTCAGGGTGCTGCGTCTTGATTCCCCAGAAATCACCGATTGTTATATCGCCGACTCTGTTTTCATTCGCATATTTGCAGGAGTAGCAGCATTCTCTGTAGGTATTGCATCTTAAAAAATTGGAATAATAAGAGCTTTCACCATATTGAATATACTTGTATCTTTCCTTGCCGTTATTTTCACATAAGGCACGGGATACAAAGGTTAATCCTCTTTTTTTATCGCGAAATACAAATTCTTTAACTAAGCCATATTTGTTTGAAAGCATACTCAGATAATCTGAGAACATTTTTTTGCTCGGCACACCGTGACATATCAAATCAATGGTATAAAGATTATCATACCTTTTACCAAGATAGGAGTATAATGCATCAACCTGACATGGAGTACCGGAAAAAAGAATGTTCTTACCGTCATTAAGCAGCTGTTTGATTTTTTCAAAGATTTCAGATGTATCACTGTGTACATATTTTGAGCCGAGCAGCTTATGTAAATCATCGGGCTTATCAACAATGATATGCTTAGGCTTAAGCTGTCCGTCATTTGATTCCAGTGAGCAGCCTGCGGCAATTCCGCCGTCTTTTACAAATTCAGCGGCAACGCTTGCAAATACACCGCCTGAGGCGGACTGCATTACATCCGTACTTTTGGATACTGCTGCAAAAGCCTTGTCAGTCTTATTTTGGTTATTGCTGTTTTGGTATGCACATACATCCTTGCATTTTTTACAGCCGACGCACTTGCTTTCATCAATCACAGGGAACTCAAAGCCGTATTCGTCACGTTTTATTGTTATCGCGTTGATTTTACAGGCAGCCTTGCATGCACCGCAGCCGCAGCAGTATTCTTTTTTCTCGACCAGTATCGGTGCTGCAAGTTTCATTTGATTTCCTCAGTTCTCAATCATTTCTTTTAAAATATTTAAAGATTTTATTCTTTCATCGGCAATTTTTTGATTTGCCGATGAAAAGTCAATTTTATTTTCAATAAAACTGAAATCGTTGTAATCATTCAGTACACGGTCATATAAACCTGTGAGTTCCAGTATACTCTGATTTCTTGTTTTGGTTTCACCGGGCAATATATCAATAAACTGTGTATTAAAATTGATTGCAAAGGCAGTGCCGTGAAAGGAATCTGTTATCATATAATCAGCATTTTTTATGTAGGATAAAAAGTCGCTGATATCAGGCAGATAAACAGCCTTGCCTGACTTGAAGGTTCTGTGAAAAAGGGGAGTAAGCCTGATTAGCTTAAGCCCTGCTTTATTTGCGAATTCTTCAGCATAGTTGTCCATATCAGGGTTGCTGTGGAGCTGATATAGGAGAACATATCCTTTTTGAATATCGGTCTTTATCAGCTTGCTCCATTCGTTTCTATCCAGTAAAAGAGTTGGGTCAAGAACCTGATTTACATTGTCTATGCCAAGATGATTGATTAGATTCACTGCACTGTTTTCGCGTACAGTCAAACAATCATAGGATGTAAGGTAATTCCTGATTTTCTCCTTACAGCTACTGTTGGTATCTGTCTTGCCGAAGCTGGCAGCATAAGCGATTTTCTTTTTGCCCTTCGGAGCAAAATTGAGAAAGTATGCTCCGTCAATTTCATCGCTACCAACCGCACCCCAAACCTGGTCGGAGCCTGTGCAGTAGATATCTGCGGCAGGCGGATTTTTTTTCAGTTCATCTACGGATGCATATCTTGTGCTGCTTTCATTCAGTAATTCTTTTCTGTATTTTTCAAATGCCTTACCCATTTTTATATATTCGGGTGACTGTATGGATTTGTAAACAATACGTGTTAAGGCATTTTTGTTCCACGAGGATTTTTTTACAAGTGTGTCTGTAATATTATGATAATCCTCATCTTTTCTTATATAATCAATGATTTCCGCCTCAAAGCCAAAGGAGTTTATTGCTTTCTGAAGTGCATATGCCTGCAAAACGGAGCCGTAGTTTGACACCGCGTGGCGTGTGATAACAGCAATTTTTTTCTTGCAATTCATAAAAACTTTTACTCCTTGTTGATTTTTATCAGCTTTAAGGGATAAAGAAATATTTTAAGATATTTCTTTTCATCAAGTTGGATTTTATATCCATTCAAATAGATACGGATTCAGTGCTTATTTGCTTGTCTGTGCAGCGATATCGGCATCAACAATTTCTTCACCTGTTTTATGCTTAAGCTGTTCTCTTGATACATCTGAAAGGCCATCATTTACAACAGCATTCATATCGCATGTGGAGAGCTTGTCAAGATCTTCTTTAGTAACCTTGCCGTCACGTAAATCACGGCATATTTTATTTTCATACATTGAGTACTTCTGTTCCTTGAAGAAACGCAGGAACTTATGCTTGATTACCCACATAGCAGGCTTCTGAATATATTTATGCATAGCAGGGGAGACAGAGCCAATCATCCAGCACTGTCTGTCGCAGTGGCGTACTTTTTCACGTACCTTATCAGCCTGCTTGCTGTTCCAAAGTGTTTCCCAGTCGGTATCATTCAGGTTTCCCATAACCTCTTTTTCCTTTGTACCGTTACACGGCATAACATCACCGTAAGGGTCAATAAAGAAGGTATCAAATGCCATATCACAGGGAAGAAGTCTTTCCTGCCCATATATGTAATTAATAAGAC
>UQVI01000013.1 GCA_900544515.1 uncultured Oscillospiraceae bacterium
ATACAATATATAAAGCGTACATATTTTTCCCTCCCTGATAAATTATCCGAAAAATAATATCATAAGTATAACAATAACGGCTATTATACCTAATCCGATAAAGAATTTTATGGCTCTTGTAACAGCGTCAAACATATTTGTCGGCATAATCTGGAACATTGCATATTTGAATGGCTCTTTTACCTTGTTTCCCACAATATCCCTGAATCTTAAATCATATGTATTCAGTGTGCCGTTTTTATTCAGCTCAATGATTCTTACACCTCTGTCCTTGCCGGGACCGTATACGTGAAAGCCTGCACCCTGTGTGTAGCCAAGATCAATTCCGTCAACCTTTCCGTTAAAGGAGTTGTTGTGGTCGTGTCCGAAATAAACACCGAGAACCTCACCTTTTTCTTTAAAGGCCTCAAATTCACCACTGTTTTCCTGTGGATCAGCAGGGGATTCCTTCATAAATCCGTCTGCGTTTACTCTGTCGGGATTGAGAACGTAAAATCTGTTTGCGTGGGTACGGAAACCTCTCACAGCGCCCTTTGTACCTTTTTTTACCTCTGTAAGCAATTCAAATATTTCACATACAGGTATGTGCTGAATCACAACTGACGGAATGAGTTTTCCGTATTTCTGTTCATAGCTGTCTCTTGTTTTTCTGTACCAGTCAATCTGATTCTGATGTATATGATCATAGCCTACCTTTAGGCTTGAATGGCTGTCAATGAGATAGAGCAGGAATTGAATCTCATCGTTATCCCATATTTCGATAACGTGGTTTGCAACACCGTCAATTCCCTCTGCACTCTCTCCGATAAAGTAATCAAAGCTTTTGTATATTTCAAACTGCTCGGCATTGGTCAGACCAACCTGTCTGTCGTGATTTCCAAAGCAGACAGTAAAAGGTATTTTGCGGTCTCTGACAGGATGGGTCAAAGCGGATAGGATTTCAGTAACCTTATCTTTATTGCCCCTGAAGTTGCTTTTGCCCCAAATCTGATCACCTGAGTACACAACTAAGTCAGGTTTTTCACGATCAAGAGCGGCAGTGATTAAATCCATTGTATCAGGACTTACCTTAGAACCCTCCTGTGTGTCGGCAATCTGCATAATTTTAAAGGTATCATTTTTAAATTTCAGCATAGATTTTTTCACCTCTTATTTTAATTTTAACACATCTTTTTCTTGACTGCAACTTTAAGTGTAATTATAATATAGATAATACCTGCCTGTAGCATAAGGGCTAATGCATCAGATTCCGATTCTGACGATTGGGGGTTCGAATCCCTTCAGGCAGACCACACCTGCGGTGAGTACATTGTATCATCGCAGTTTTTTAAATATAAACTCTTTATAACATTTCGGAAAAACAATTGATATTATATCCGTAATAAGCTATGATTCAATTAAGGAGGGATGTTTATGAAAAACAATAAGGAAAAGCGTAAAATATTAAAAGTAAGACCATTTAATATGGCTAATTTTTCAGGTGGATCCGGTTATCTTGTATTTTCATTGATATATCAGGCTGCGGCAATCCTTCCTGCTATGATTATAATTTGGTTTTCCTCCTTGCTGAAACTTCCGAAGCATTATGGATATGAGGTTATAGATACCGGCAAAGCAGCCAAAAGATATTATGCAGTGTCAATACCTATATGCGTTGTTTTAATTGTTATTGGTATTGCTTTGGCGTGTTATTCTAATTATGGTACATTCAGAGAGTATTGGATAGAAATACTTTTTGTAGGAATTACACCGACCGTTTGTTTGTTTTTTATAATGCGTTTCTGCCATAAGAAAATAGTTGCAGATGGAAAAAGCGTTGTATCAATGGTAGTATTATCGTTGGTGTTGATGGTGTTTGTTCTTTTAGGTGTATTATTGATTTCAGGTCTGCTTCTCGACCCGATATTAACATCAATTGCTGATGAAAAATGGTATGCAGAACATGGTTATTAAAACAAGACGCGAAAAATTCGGTGGTATTATATTTTTTGAAAAGCCCGGCTTTGTCGGATATGTGAATAACGCAATGGCGGATGCCTTAGGCATAAAGAAAAATGAAAAGGCACATTATATGGACAATGTTATGTCCTCTCCCCTTGATGCACATTTTGCTGTTACAACAAGGTGTAATATGTACTGCAAGGGCTGTTATAATACAGTGAAAAGTGATAAATGTGTGGATATTGATTTGGATAAGGCAAAGCGTATTATTGATAAGCTTGCAGAATTATCAGTGCTGTCTGTTTCTTTCGGCGGCGGAGAGCCGACACTGTATCCGCATATTATAGAGCTTGCGGAGTATACACGTTCAAAAAATATCCTGCCGAATATGACAACAAACGGCTTGACAATGAATGACGAGTTTGCAAAGAAGTGCTGCGTTTTCGGCAATGTGCATTTCAGTATACATAAGTCGTCAGATGTTGAAATTGCCTTTAATGCTGCAAAAATTTATAAAAAGAATACAGGCAAAAAGGCAGGACTGAATTTACTGATTACTACCGAAACCTATCCGCTTTTGGAGAGTATTGTCAGACGTGCCAATCAATCTGCATTTAACAAAATATTGTTTTTGAGGTATAAAAGAACATCAAAAAATACGGATATTAACGATTTGCCTATGGATGATATGATGCCGGAGGTGTTTGATAGGTTAAAGGTTTTGTCAAAGAAAAGCAGATTGATGTTTCTGTTTGACTGCTCGTCTCTGCAGGAGCTTGCTTATTCAAAATCCGTTAGTGTCAATATGCTGAAAAAGGTTGACGCCAATGGCTGTCTCGGCGGAAATATGTATATTGCAATAGATGTGAATGGTAACTATAAGCCCTGTTCATTCTGGAATGAAACCTTCGGAGATGCAGAGTATCTGAATTTTGACAACTGGATGAATAATGAAAAATTAATTGCTTTCAGAAACTACAGGGCATCTTCAAAATGCAGTGATTGTGAGTATATGGAAGCCTGCAGCGGCGGCTGCAGACTGGAATATCTGAACTGCAGACGATAGAATAATACCTGCTTTGTATGGGCAGACTATTACTGAGGTGATAGAATGGCAAAGCAGGGAATGAAGCGTCCTGAAAGAACACATACAAAGCCACGTAATGATGCTGCTGTCGTACCTGAAATTCAGGGCAAGGCAAAGAACTCAAAGGTGCATGCACGTCCTATTATTGCAGGAACACAGGCACCGTCACAAAAGGTTTATCATATGCGGCCTGTAGCAAAAAAGGATAATCATTCAGAAAGACCTATTTCAGATGTGTATTCGGTTATTGATACAGATCTGGCAAGAGATAACCTGGAAAATGATATAACAGCTGCAGATTTGCAGGATTTATAAATTTTTAAGAGCAGTTAAGGGAAACCGTACTGCTCTTTATTGTTGCCTGAAACGGCTCAATATGTTACAATGGCAAGGTGAAGCATTTACATTGTGAGGATAGTATGAGATATAAATACATAATATGGGATTGGAACGGCACTCTTTTTGATGATGTACAGATTGGCATTGATGCTATGAATGAGATGTTGAAGATAAAGGGATATGATTATTGTCTTACTACAGAAAAGTACCGTGAAATTTTCGGTTTTCCTGTAAGTGAATATTATAAGCGTGTGGGATTTGATTTTGATATATTTCCCTTTGATGAGCTGGCACAGCTGTACATAAGTATTTATTCTCCCTTGCAGAACAGTGCTATATTATTTGCCGATGCACAAATGGTGCTTGACAGGTTTGATGATATGGGTGCAAAGCAGGTTGTGATTTCCGCCTGTGAAAAGAACAGACTTTACGAGCAGATCAATCAGTTTGATATTATGCATTATTTTTCAGCTGTAATCGGAACAGATGATAATTTTGCCGTCAGCAAAACTCAGCTGGCACAAAAATGGTTTGAAGAAAATGATATTCATCCAGATGAAGCTGTGTTCATAGGTGATACTGTTCACGATTTAGAGGTGGCACAGAATGTGGGCTGCCGGTGTGTTTTAGTTGCAGATGGTCACCAAAGCTTTGATTTGCTTAAAGATACAGGAGCAGTCACCGTGAATAAGCTCAGTGAAATTTTTGAATGTTTATAATGTTTTGTAAATATGTAACAGAAATGTTGAGTTTTGATTAAAGTTATGATACAATTATAAAAATTATTTATCAATATAGCATAGAACCCTGATAAGGACAAATTATTGACAGCCGAACAAAAGGAGATTGCCATGATTGATTTAATTCCTATTCCTTATAAGAGTGAAATAAAAAAAGGAAAGTTTATTGTTGATGATGATTTAAAAGTCTGCTCGGATTTTGAGCTTTCTCTTTTAAAACTTGAAAGGTCCGATGACGGCAGACTGGTGATAAAAAAGGATTCTTCACTTTCTGAAGAGGGTTACGTTCTTGATGTTAAAGAGAATTCAATTATAATCCGTGCTTCAAATGAAATCGGTGCCTATTATGCACTCCAGTCACTGCGTCAGATCAGTAGATATGAACTTGGAAAAAGGAAAATACCCTGCTGTGTAATAACAGATAAGCCAAATTACAGATGGCGCGGTCTGCATCTTGATGAGGCACGTCATTTTTTCGGTAAGGATGAGGTTAAGAGATATCTTGATCATATGTTTATGATGAAACTCAATGTGTTTCACTGGCATCTTACCGATGATCAGGGCTGGAGAGTGGAGATAAAAAAGTATCCGCGTCTGACTGAAATCGGCTCGGCGCGTAAATATACGCAGATTAACGGCTGGCGCTCAACCGATATGGTTAAAGAGGAGTGCAGCGGTTATTATACGCAGGATGATATCAGGGAGATTGTTGCTTACGCATCACAGCGTGGTATTATGGTTGTACCTGAGATTGATTTTCCTGCTCATGCGGCTGCTGCAATTGCAGCATATCCTGACCTTGCGTGCCGTAAACTTGACAGGGAGGTTCCCGGTTATTTCGGCAGCACTATTCCTGTAAAGGTGTTTGGCATAAAGGACTGGAACAGAACAATCTGTGCCGGTAAGGAAAAGACAATCGAGTTCGTTTTTGATGTTATTGATGAAATATGCGAAATGTTTCCTGCACCGTATTTTCATATCGGCGGTGATGAAGCACCAAAGGATGAATGGAAGAAATGTCCGCATTGCCAGAAGGTCATTAAAGATAACAATCTGAAAAATGAAGAGGATTTGCAGGGCTGGTTCAATAACCGTATTCTGGAGCATCTTAAGACGAAGGGCAAGCGGCTTATCGGCTGGAATGAGATTCTTAAGGCGAGGAATCTTGACAAGTCCATTGTTGCACAGTACTGGACTCCGCAGAGAGACAGGAATGCGGAGAATCACGTGAACAGCGGCGGAAATATCATTATGTCAAATCATCATTCTTTTTATTTTGATATGCCGTACGGCAAATATCCGCTGAAATATACATATGATTATTCTCCGATAAAGTTCGGAGTGAATGAGGAAAATGTAAAAAATGTGCTCGGTATTGAGGGTGAGGTATGGACCGAATGGATTGACGGCAGGGAAAAGCTTGATCTTATGGTTTTTCCGCGTATGCAGGCACTTTCAGAGGTTGCGTGGTCAGCTCCTGAAAATAAGAATTGGTCTGATTTCAAAGAAAGGCTTGACCGATTCAAAGCATATTTTATGCTGCACAATATCAATTATGCGGTTGACAGTGTGGCATTGCCCAAGAATCCGTTTGCACGCCTGAATATACAGCTTAAGTTTTTAAAGGGTGATACACACCTTGAGGTTAAACTGAATAAAAAATTAAAAAATAAAGGAGCAAAGTAGTATGAAAATCGCAGATTTTCCACAGTCAGTCATTGATGAAAATGTTGACTATACCGTAAAAGAGATTACCAATGTAATTAAAAAATACGGTCCTCGTGAGTCCGGCAATGAGAATTGCCTTGCTGCACAGAAGCATATTAAAAAGGAGATGGACACATTTTGTGACGAAACAAGATTTGAGTCCTACAAAATGGCACCAAAGGCATTTCTGCACTGGACAAAGCTCGTTTCTGCAGCTATATTCCTTGCAGTTGTTGTTTGCGGTATATTGGTGTTCACAAGTGTAATTACTTTCTTCCTTGCTCAGTGTATTGTGGGCGGTTTTGTGTTTGTAGGTCTTTTCATAACCGTTATGGAATTTCTTATGTATAAGCAGTTTATGGATCCGCTTTATAAAAAGGTTGAGGGTCACAATCTTCTCGGTGTAAGAAAGCCGAGAGGCGAGGTGAAGAGAAGAATTATCATTAGCGGACATATTGATTCTGCTTATGAATGGAGACATATTTATTATGGTAAAAAGTTCCCTCTTATGACTATCTGTATGGGAGCGACAATCGGCGGTGCTATTATTTCATTTGTACTTGCAGTAATCACGATTATTGCCAAGTTTGTTGATATGGGCAGCTTTGGTGAATTTATGCTTAACTACAGCTATTATTTCCATTTCTTCACTGCACTTGCAATGATTACACTTTTCCTCTTTGTTGATTTCAAAACCATTTCACCCGGTGCAAATGACAACCTTACAGGAACTTATGCTGCTGTAACTGCACTTCGTATGCTGGATATGGCAGGCATTGATCTGGAAAATACTGAGGTTTGTGCAATGATTACCGACGGCGAGGAGGCAGGACTCAGAGGCTGTAAGCAGTGGGCCAAGGACCATTATGACGAGTATGTAAACAGCGGCATTGAAACAGCAGTTCTCTGTGTTGATACGCTTACGGATCTTGAATATCTTAATGTTTATAACCGAGATATGACAGGCACTGTTAAGCATAATGCAAAGTTCAGCCAGCTCGTTATGGATTCTGCTGTTGAATCAGGTCATGATGACCTGAAATTTGCCAATGTATTTTTTGGTTCATCAGACGCTGCTGCATTTACACAGGCAGGTATCACATCAACCTGTCTTGCAGCTATGGACCCTTCTCCTGCAGATTATTATCATAATCGCCGTGACAGCTACGACCGACTTGTTCCTGAAGCAATTAAGACAGGCTATGAGGTTATCCTTTCAACCATTTTCAATTTTGATGAAAAGGGACTCGGAGATTGATTTAATAAAATATAGAAAATTACGCGTTATGGATATAAATTCCATAACGCGTAATTTTTTTGCGGATTAACATATCATACCGCTTTCAATCCATCTCATAACGGACGGATATTCTTCTTTATAATTATCAAGCTGTTCGTGATTTGTGTCAATGAATGCCTGCATTTCCTCGTAATCCTCAAAATCAAAAACAAAATCCTGTTCAAAATCATATGTTGCCGTAAACATATAATCAAATAAATCATCTGCTGAAAATTCCTCAAGCATTTTATTCGCTGTGATTTCTGTTGTATAATCAAGGGCGTTCTTCAAAGTGATTTCAAAATCATCTTCGTCTGTATCTATTTCATCATTGTTTTCACAGTATTCAATGATATCACTCTCATCATATCCAAGATTCTGAAGATATTCAAGTACGTCTTCAAATCCGGTTTCATTTACCTCATCATAAAGTCTGTATATAAATTCGCCGATGAGATTCTGAAGTGCTACTGCCTTTATTACGGCATCTATTTCATTGCCTGCTTCGTCTGTGATAACAAAGCCGTCCTCCTTAAAACTGTCCCATATCATTTCATAAAAGCATCTGTGCTGCTCTTTCTCCTGAAAAACAGCCTCCTGAATATAATTTTCAATATCCATTTTTATCCTCCTCAAGTGCCAAAGCAATCTGCTTAAGTTGTCTTTGCAATACATATTGTAACCGATATGTGTAATATTTTCAATATTGCATTAAAAGTTTATATAAGATATAATGGATTTATATAGAAGGAGTGATTGGTTTTGCAGTATAAAATTACAAGCGGTGAAAGTTATGCCGTTCTCGGTCTTGAGGGTGCTCAGCTGAATTCTTTAACTAAAAACGGCAAAGAGTATTTATGGCAGGGTAATCCTGATTTTTGGTCAGGACAGGCTCCTGTTTGCTTTCCGATAGTTGGTGTCTTGCCTGACGGAAAAGCAAAGGCATTCGGTAAGGACTGTAATATGAAACGTCACGGCGTGGCAAGAATCAATCCCTTTGAGGTTTTTGAACAGCATAAAAACAGTGTGACCTTTGTCCAGAGAAGCAACGAGGAAACGAAAAAACAATTTCCTTTTGACTATGAACTGAAAATAAAATATACCATTGTTGGTGATACTGTTACTAATGAATATATGATTACAAATACAGGAAATGAAAAATTGCCGTTCGTTATAGGCGGTCATCCTGCATTCAACTGCCCTGTTGATGAGGATGAATGTTTTGAGGATTATAAGATTGTTTTTGACAAGCCTGTTGAAAAGCCTTGTCTCAGACCGGATCATCATATAGGACTTGTGGACGTAGACAAGAAATATGATGTTATGCACGGCTCGGATACGCTGGCATTAAAGCACGATTTGTTTGAGGAAAAGGATGCTTTGATTTTTGAAAGCTGCGAAGCGAAATCAGCCACCTTAATCGGTAAAAATGGAAAAGGAATCAGAATTGATTTTCACGATATGAACAATCTTCTTGTATGGTCAGCTGTTGGTAATGCTCCTTTTGTTGCACTTGAGCCATGGACGGGTATCTCAAGCTGTCTGGATGAGGATGGTATTTTTGAGAATAAAAGGGGAATGACCATATTATTCCCAGACGAAACAGTATCTTTTAAATATAAAATAACAATGATTTAACAATTTATTTATATTATCTTGTTAAAATGTTATTGGATTGAATGATAGGTGATTAAATGAATTACGGATTTTTCAGAGTGGCGGCTGCTTCATTAAAGCTGAAAGTGGCAGATCCTGATTATAATAAAGACGAGATTAAAAAGGCAATTGACGCGGCCGTTCAGGAGCAGGCAAGACTGCTTGTAACACCTGAGCTGTCCATCACAGGCTATACCTGTGCTGATTTGTTTTTTACAAAGGCTCTGCAAAACGCGTCAAAAAAAGCGCTTGATGAAATTGTTGAATATACAAAAGACAAAAATATTTGTGTTGTAGTTGGTGCACCTTATGTTTGTAAAAATAAACTTATGAATTGTGCATTTACCATTTTTAACGGTGAGGTTATTCTAATAACCCCTAAAAAGAATATTGCCAATTATAACGAATTTTACGAAAAACGCTGGTTTGTTTCAGGTGATAAGGCAGATGAATTCAGTAATGAATACGGTGCTGATATAGGCTCAATGATGGAAATTTGTAATGGCGTAACGCTTGGAGTTGAAATCTGTGAGGATTTATGGGTCCCTAATCCTCCGTCTTCACAATTCGTTGTTGACGGTGCTAATATTATTGTTAACCTTTCAGCCAGTGATGAATACGTATCAAAGGCTGAGTACAGACGTGATTTGATTTCAAATCAGTCTGCACGCTGTATCTGCGGCTATGTTTATGCAGGTGCATCTGTATATGAAAGCACGACCGATTTGGTGTTCAGCGGCGCAACGCTGGTGGCAGAGAACGGTGCAGTGATTGCAGAGGGCGAACGCTTTTTAAGAGAAAATGTAATTACCTATGCAGATATTGATGTTGAAAAGCTGAATACGCTTCGTCAGAAGAATATGAGTTTTGAAAACACTTCTGAATATTATTATAATTCTGAGTTGCTTAGAAATGAAAGTAATGATTTAAAATATCGTTATGTTGACCCTCATCCGTTTGTGCCTGCGAATGATGAAAAAAGGCGTGAACGCTGTAAAGAGATTTTTGCCATTCAGGCATCGGGACTTGCAAAACGTATTGAGCATGTTGGCTCAAAGGGTGTTGTTGTGGGCATTTCGGGCGGACTGGATTCGACCCTTGCACTGCTTGTATGCTGCGAGGCTATGAAAATGCTCGGCAGACCGAACAGTGATATTCTCGGTATTACAATGCCTGGATTCGGTACAACAGACAGAACACACGACAATGCGGTTGAATTGATGAAAGCACTCGGTGTTTCGTCGAAGGAAATCAGTATAAAGGATGCTTGTGTTCAGCATATGAAGGATATTGAGCACGACGACAGTGTCAAGGATATCACCTATGAAAATACACAGGCAAGAGAGCGCACCCAGATTCTTTTTGATATGGCGAACAAGCACGGCAAGCTGCTTGTGGGTACAGGTGATTTGAGTGAGCTTGCAATGGGCTGGTGCACATATAACGGAGACCATATGAGTATGTATGGTGTCAATGCATCCGTTCCGAAGACACTTGTGAGATACCTCGTTGAGTATGTGGCAAATGTCAGTGACAGAAAAACGGCGGAAATTCTTTTTGATGTGCTTGATACACCTGTTTCGCCTGAGCTTTTACCGCCTGATGAAAACGGTGAAATTGCTCAGAAAACAGAGGATAATATTGGTCCTTATGAACTGCACGATTTCTTTCTTTATCATTTTGTGCGTTTCGGCTTTGAAAAGGAAAAAATGGCTGTGCTTGCTTTGAAAGCCTTTGACGGCAAGTATGATGAAGATACAATCAATCATTGGCTTGAGGTTTTCCTTAAACGATTTTTTATCAGTCAGTTTAAGCGTTCCTGTATTCCGGATTCACCTAAGGTAGGTACTGTTTCACTCAGTCCCAGAGGTGACTGGAGAATGCCGAGCGACGCATCATTTAATGCTTTTATTTAAGGGGTTTTAGTTATGAAAAAAATTATTTCTATTTCAATGGTTGTTGCGATTTTATTTGCATTTACTGCCTGCTCCTCAAAGGAGTACATAGATATTCCTGTTACGGATCAGGACGGACAAGCTGTTACAGATGAAAATGGTGATGCAGTAACAGAGCGTGTTCTTAAGGATGATACAACTGCATCTTCAGATGAAGAAAGCAGCACAACATCTGCTGTATCTGATAAGAACACATCAGCAAATAATCAGGGCAGTAGCAGCAAGACAGGCAGTACCTCAAATGGAAGTAATAAAACAACTACTAAAGCTGACAGCAAAAAGACAACAGCGAAAAAGGAAACCACGAAAAAGCAGACTACAACAAAGCAGACAACTACAGAAAAAGCTAAAAAGCGTGATGTAAAGGTAACTGTATATATTCCTACTTTCAGTGATGTTAAGACTGAAGAAGAGCTTAAAACAGAATTGACATTGTATTACAGGGAAAAGGGCGAGAAAAAATGGAAGAAAGATGAAACAAAAAAAGATATTACACTTGAATATAATAAAGACGGCTCGCAAAAGAAAGAAGAGTTCAAGATTAAAGGTCTTACAGGCGAATTTGAATTCAGAGCTGATTTTAAAGGCGTTGAGGGTATTAAGAATAATACAGTAGTGCTTGCAGCCGATAAGAATGAGTGTACAATTACTCCTACTACCGGTATAGAGTCCATTGTCGGCTCTACCGGAAACGGCTGGATATAATAGGTTAAAAAAGTAACAGGAAAATTCTTGTTACTTTTTTGTTTTTTTCATTGAATTTAAAAAACATTAGTGATATAATTAACAAGGTTAGGCGGATTTGTCTAACAATTCATTATTTCAGTTATAATTTTTATATTAACTTAGGAGGATTTTCCAATGGCAAGAAAAAAGAAAACCATGGACGGTAACACTGCCGCAGCGCACGTAAGCTATGCGTTCACAGAAGTTGCCGCAATTTATCCGATTACTCCTTCATCAAACATGGCTGAGGAAACTGATGCTATGGCTGCAAGAGGAGTAAAGAACATTTTCGGTCAGACCGTTAAGGTTGCTGAAATGGAATCTGAGGCAGGTGCAGCAGGTGCTGTTCACGGCTCACTTTCAGCAGGTGCTCTTACCACCACTTATACAGCATCACAGGGCTTGCTCCTTATGATTCCGAATATGTATAAGATTGCAGGTGAGTTAATCCCATCTGTTATCCATGTATCAGCACGCTGCGTATCAACGCATGCATTGAACATTTTCGGTGACCATTCAGACGTTATGGCTTGCCGTCAGACAGGTTATGCAATGCTCTGCTCTGCAAATGTTCAGGAAGTTATGGATCTTGGTGCGGTTGCACATCTTTCAACACTCAAGAGCCGTGTTCCTTTCCTTCATTTCTTTGACGGTTTCCGTACATCACATGAAATTCAGAAGATTGAGACATGGGATTATGATGATCTTAAGTCAATGGTAGATATGGAGGATATTCAGGAGTTCCGTGCACGTGCACTTAATCCTGAAAGACCTGTTCTTCGCGGTTCTGCTGAAAACAGTGATATCTTCTTCCAGCATCGTGAGGCTTGCAACAAGTATTACAACGATGCGATTGCTACAACTGAAATGTATATGGACAAGGTTAACGAGAAGCTCGGCACAGATTACAAGCTCTTCAATTACTATGGTGCTGCTGATGCAGACCGAGTTATCGTTGCTATGGGTTCTGTTTGTGATACAATTCAGGAGACAGTCGATTTCCTTAACGCTCGCGGCGAGAAGGTTGGTATGATTAAGGTTCACCTTTACAGACCATTCTCAGTTAAACACCTTCTTGATGTTATGCCTGAGTCTGTTAAGACTATTTCTGTTATTGACAGAACAAAAGAGCCAGGTTCACTTGGTGAGCCTCTTTACCTTGATGTTGTTGCAGCTCTTAAGGGCTCAAAGTTTGAGAATGTGCCTGTATATGGCGGACGTTATGGTCTTGGTTCAAAGGATACATTACCTGCTCATATCATTTCTGTTTATAACAATATGACAGCTGATGCACCTAAGCAGCAGTTCACCCTTTCAATCAATGATGATATCACAAATCTTTCACTTGATGTAACAGAGACTCCTGACACAACTCCTGCAGGTACAACATCATGTAAGTTCTGGGGTCTTGGCTCAGACGGTACAGTAGGTGCGAATAAGGACTCTATCAAGATTATCGGTGACCATACTGATATGTATGCACAGGGCTACTTCTTCTATGATTCAAAGAAGTCAGGCGGTATCACAGTATCTCACCTTCGTTTCGGTTCATCACCGATTACATCAACGTATCTTATCAACAAAGCTAACTTCGTAGCTTGTCACAATCCTTCATACGTAACTAAGTATGATATGGTACAGGATCTTGTTCCGGGAGGTACATTCCTTCTTAACTGTATCTGGACTCCGGAAGAGCTTGATAAGCAGCTTCCTGCAGCTATGAAGAGATATATTGCTGAAAATGATATTCAGTTCTACACAATCAATGGTATTAAGATTGCTGAAGAGGTTGGTCTTCCGGGCCGTGCATCAACAATTCTGCAGTCTGCATTCTTCACAATCAGCGGTATTCTTCCTGTTGAGGAAGCGATCGGCTATATGAAAGAAAAGGTTGTAGCTAAGTTCTCTAAGAAGGGCGAGGCTATTGTAAATGCGAACCATGCAGGTATTGAGAGAGGCTCACAGGAGCTTGTTAAGATTGATGTTCCTGCATCATGGAAAGACGCTGTTGACGAGTCTGCTGAGCTCGCTATTCCAACTGAGCGTCCTGAAATGAAGAAGTTTGTTAAGGAGATTCTTGATCCTGTAGGCAGACTTCACGGTGACGATCTTCCTGTTTCAACATTTGTTGACTGCGCTGACGGTGTATATCCTCAGGGTTCAGCTGCATTTGAGAAGAGAGGTATCGCTATCACAGTTCCTGAGTGGGATGGTACAAAGTGTGCTCAGTGTAACCTTTGCTCCATGGTTTGCCCTCACGCAGTAATCCGTCCTGTATGTCTTGATGCGGACGAGGCTGCTAACGCTCCTGAGGGAACAAAGATGGTTGACCATAAGAGAACACCTTATAAGTACGCTCTTATCGTTTCAACTCTTGACTGTACAGGCTGCGGCTCTTGTGCTAACGTTTGTCCTACAAAGTCACTTACTATGAAGCCAATCGCTTCTCAGCTTGACGAGCAGAAGATATTCGATGCTCTTGTTGATGTTGAGGCTAAGCCTGAGGTTCTTACAAATAACACAATCGGTGTTCAGTTCAGAAAGCCATACCTTGAGTTCTCAGGTGCTTGTGCAGGCTGCGGTGAAACACCTTATGCTAAGCTTGTTACTCAGCTTTATGGTGACAAGATGTATATCGCAAACGCAACAGGCTGTTCATCAATCTGGGGTGGTTCTGCTCCTTCAACTCCTTATACAGTTGATAAGAAGGGTCACGGTCCTGCTTGGTCAAACTCACTCTTTGAGGATAACGCTGAGTTCGGTTATGGTATGATGCTTGCTCAGAAGCAGATTCGTGAAAGACTTGCTATGGATGCACAGGTTCTCCTTGATACAGCAGTTGCTGACAAGGCACAGGCTTGGCTTGACACTTATGAAAATGCTGAAACAAACACAGCTGCTGCTGATGCTTTGATTGACGCACTTAAGAATACAGCTTTTGATGGTGACGCTGCTGATGCTGCTGCTGACTTCCTTAAGGATGCAGATTACGCTGCTAAGAAGTATCAGTTCATCTTCGGTGGTGACGGCTGGGCTTACGATATCGGTTTCGGCGGTCTTGACCACGTTATCGCATCAAATGAAGATGTTAATATCGTTGTATTTGATACAGAGGTTTACTCAAACACAGGCGGTCAGGCTTCAAAGGCTACTCCAACAGGTGCTGTTGCTAAGTTCGCTGCATCAGGTAAGGTAGTTAAGAAGAAGGATCTTGCTCAGATTGCTATGAGCTATGGATATGTATACGTAGCACAGGTTGCTATGGGTGCAAACGCTGCTCAGTGCTTAAAGGCATTCCAGGAGGCAGCTGCTTATAATGGTCCTTCAATCATTATCTGCTACGCTCCTTGTATCAATCACGGTATCAAGATGCCATTCAACCAGACAGAGCAGAAGAAGGCTGTTGCAGCAGGTTACTGGAATCTCTTCCGTTATAATCCTGCTCTTATTGCTGAGGGTAAGAATCCGTTCTCACTTGACAGCAAGGCGCCATCAGCTGACTATGTTGAGTTCATTGAGGGCGAGACAAGATACTCAGCTCTTAAGAGAGCATTCCCTGGTAAGGCAGAAGAGCTCTTTGCTATCGCAGCAGACAATTCAATTGAGAAGTACAATAAGCTTGCCAAGCTTGTTGATTACTATGCTCCGGACGCAGAGTAAACTATAATATAAAAATGATACTCCGTACTACAAAAGTACGGAGTATTTTTTATTCGTATTGCAAAAAAAGAAAAGGGACGATTATATCGCCCCTCAAAGAAATGATTTTATAATACAGAAATCATTCGCAGATTAATAAGCCATAACCCTTGCCGCGCTGGTAAATAATTTTGGTTTCACCGTCAATTCCAAGATATACGAAGAAGCTGTGACCCAGCATTTCCATCTGAACAATTGCCTCATCATCTGTCATCATATGCGGTGCGATTGCTTTTTTTCTTTTAATTTCAATGGAAGATGCGTCAAAGCTTTCAAAATCATCCATTGTTATTTCGCTGTCAGCAGGGATAAAAGCATCTGCAATTTCATCAATTGCGCCCTTCCTCTTTTTGTCAACAAGATAAGTTTTCAGCTTTCGGATTTTTCTTTTTAAATCATCAACTGCCATATCAACAACAGGCTCAATTCTGTCAGCCTTAGCCTCGCCGCGAATAAAGGAACCAACGTTCACAACAGTGATGTCACATTTATATCCGTCCTTTCGTTTTGAAAGGGTAACGTCAAATGATGCGGATTCAGGGAGCATTTTCTCAATTCTTTTGAGCTCCTTGTCAATTCCGTCCTTTGTGCCCTGCTTTAATTCAAAGCCTCGTGCTGTTATATTAATCATAATATCATCCTCCCGATGAGTGAAAATCAGGTTTCCCTGTAATTTAATTATATACCTAAATGGACAGAATTAACAGTATTTACTTTGAACTTTATTTTTGATATAATATATAGGCATTATGGAAAATAATTGGAGACTTATATGACAAAGTGCAGAAGAAATGCAGTTGACAAGCTGAATACCTTGCTGTTTGGTAAGGACCTTCGTGTTACGGAAGGAGAGCCTTATACTGAAGTAAGGGAATTTGACTTTTCATCATATTACCCTGAAGACAAGTATATTTATAATCAAAGCTCTCCTAATGAAAATGTATACGATATTCGAGATTATGGTGCTGATACTGAAAATAAAGATAATGCACAGTTTATAAATAAAGCAATTGAGGAGGCACACTGTACAGGAGGTACGGTTCTTGTGGCAGGTGGGGATTATTTTTCAAGCACAGTTACGCTTAAATCCGGCGTAACATTTTTTATTGAGAAAAATTCTTCAATTACAGCAAGGCCTGACGGAAAGGGCTTTAAAGACAAAAAGGCTCTTATCTTTGCTGAAAATGAAAGTGATATCGTTCTTACAGGCGGAGGAAAGCTTAAGTGCAATGGACACCTTTTTGGTCTGAGACCTGTTGCGGATAAAAATAATACAGAGCCTGCAAAGTACATTGATGTGATTGAAATGCGTCAGGATTACCGCTCCCAGCTCCGCTTTGCGCATAAGAGTAAGTACGGCAGTCCTGTTTCAATGAAAAATTGCAGTAATATTACAGTGGATAATTTTATAATTGAAAATAGTGCGTACTGGACCTTTAAGCTGTCAAACTGCGAAACAGTTAATATAAAAAATTTTATCATTAATAATAACAGAAATGTGGCAAATGCTGACGGTATTGATATTGCCGGTACAAGCAATGTGAATATACACCACTGCTTTATTTCTACAGCCGACGATGGAATTGTGATAAAAAATGCTGTATGGCTCGGAAATAATAATGCAATGCGTGATATTCATATTACGGATTGTGAAATTATAAGCAGAACGAATGCAATTAAGGTCGGAACGGAGACTACATACGATATCAGCAATATTTCCGTTACAGACTGCAAATTGTTCATGACGGATCTTTATCCGGGAAGTGTTTCGGGAATTTCACTCGAAGCTTGTGACGGAACGGTACTGAGCAATGTGCGTATCAGCAATATAATTATGGATAGATGCACCTGTCCGATATTTATCAGGCTTGGCAACCGGAATCGAGCAAGTGCAGTGAATGCGCAAAGTGCGAATGCCATTGAATTCGGTGCGAAGGCTGAAAAGGGCGGAGAGCTTTCACGAAAGCTGTTCGACGGCAAAAGCAGGATCAGTGATATTATTATTACGGATGTTAAAGCAACAGGCGTTGAACTGCCGATAATGATTGCAGGATATAAGCAAAAAGGTAAAATTAAAAGAGTTGAAAATATTACACTGAAAAATATTTTTACCGAATATGCCGATATTCCGGAGACTGTTGACAGAAGAGTCTTTATTCCTGAGTATGCCAAAGTGTATCCTGAATGCTGGCGATTCAGAAATCTGCCTGCCTATGCACTGTGGATAAGGCATGCTGAAAATATAATAATTGATAATTTCATTTGTAATCATGGGCAGAAAACGTGGAAAAAAGATATAATTAAAGAAGATGTTATATAGCTTATCCCAAAGACAGAAAGGATAATTAGATTATGAATATAGTAACAGCTGACAGATTACAACAGCTCAGAAAAAAGAATGGTTACAGCCAGGAGGTGCTGGCAGAAAAGCTTGGAATCAGCCGTCAGTCCATATCAAAATGGGAAAGGGCAGAGTCATCACCTGAAATTGATAATCTTATGGCATTAGCCAAAATATACGGAATTACGATTGACGAGCTGCTTGATATAGAGAATGATGAGGCAATTTCAAAAAGCACCTCGAAAAAAGAAACAGATTTCAAGGGTAAGCTGAAATCTCTTTTATCAAAGGCTAACGATTTCGGTATATACCCTGAGGCTGCGAAAAAGCTTATGGTTATTCCGTTTCCTATAATCATTGTATTTCTATATCTTGCATTATCCTTGCCGTTAAAAATATGGCATCCGCTTTGGATCATATTTTTAACGATTCCGATTTACTACAGATTTGCCATTGCCTGCAAGGCGAATAACAAAAAAGTATTTGCACTTCTTTTGCCGGTGCCGGAAATGGTAGTCACCGTATTCCTTTTGATGGGAATTCTGACAGGTATGTGGGGATACACAAGTATGCTGTTTCTGATTATACCTTTGTACTATTGGGTTGTGATTGTTACGAAAAGCAAAAGCAGGAAGGATAGCTGATATGGATAAAAGTGAAAAGAAGGTTCTGTCTGTTATTGTTTTTATTATAATTCTTTTTATTTCTATAATAATTGCGGTTTCTTTATGGTGCGGTTGTGGAAATCATACAATGAATACAGCTGAAATCACAATAGGTGAGGCAAGAGCAGTTGCGCTGAAGGATGCTGAGTGTACAGAAGATGCAGTTGTTTTTACAGAGCAGAGCAGAACGAAATCATATGGAGTATATTCTTATGAAATTGAATTCAATGATGGTATAACAAGATATGAGTATAATATCGACGCACAGACAGGTGAAGTAATCTCACGCTATTCAAGACTGATTTATTGATAATACTTAAGTTTATATGAATTTTTATATAATAAAACCCACAAATCCGATTTGGATTTGTGGGTTGCTTTTTTGATGGATATTTGTATATTTACTCGGCTAATTTTTTTATTGCTTTAAAGCTTTCCTCGCTGATGATGTGCTCAATTTTGCAGGCATCTTCAACAGCAGTTTCAGGATTCACTCCCAGACCAATCAGCCAGTTTGAAAGGGTGGTGTGACGTTCGTACATTTTTTCGGCAATTTCAAGTCCGCTTTCAAGCAGGGTAATATATCCGTTTGAGTCAACGTCGATATAACCGTTTTCCCTGAGGTTTTTCATTGCAACACTTACACTCGGCTTGGAAAACTCAAGCTCATTGGCGATATCTATTGAACGCACAGCACCTTTTTTATTTTTTATCATTAATATAGTTTCCAGATAATTTTCCGCTGATTCGTGAATTTTCATATGCACACCTGTAATAAACATAATATTTTTATTATTATAACACTTAGATGCTGTCTCTTATAC
>UQVI01000014.1 GCA_900544515.1 uncultured Oscillospiraceae bacterium
TTTTATATCCGATATAAAAGTTAAGATTTGGAAAAGATAATTGTAATCCCCTGCAAACTTTGCTATCATTTAAAAATAAAATTAATATTTAATTTATATAAACTGTGTTGACAAAGCACTCCCAGTATGATAAATTCTATTTGGACTGTGCTATTATAAATATCACAGTTTGATAACGATAATTTAATATAGGACGAGCTTATGAAAAATATACTTGAATATATTGAAAACAGTACATCAGAATATCCTGATAAAATCGCTTTTGCAGATAATGATAATACAATAACCTATGCACAGCTGTTGAAAAATGCAAAAAGCATCGGTACTGCACTTTCTCAGATGAATAAAAGAAACTGCCCGATAGCAGTTTACCTTGATAAGAGTGTACAGACACCGTGTGCCATGTTTGGCATTACCTACAGCGGTAACTTTTATATTATTATTGATGCTGAAATGCCTGTGGAAAGAATAAATAAAATTTTTTCCACTCTGTCCCCTGTAGCAATTATTACAGATGAAGCACATCTTGATAATGCAAAGCAGCTTGAGGCTGAATGTGAAATATTTATGTACAATACCGCAGTAAATACCGAAATCGACGAAAAGGTACTTTCCTGCATACGAAACAGACAGATTGATACGGATCCGCTCTATGCACTTTACACATCAGGCTCAACAGGTATGCCAAAGGGTGCTGTGCTCAGCCACAGAAATGTTATTGCATACACCCAGTGGTTTACAGACACATTTAATATAAACAGCGAAACCGTTTTCGGAAATCAGACGCCGTTTTATTTTTCAATGTCTGTATCGGATGTTTATTCCACAATTAAGAGCGGTGCAACACTCTGTATCATTCCGAAGGCTTGTTTCTCCTTCCCTATTAATCTTATTAAATTTTTAAACGAGCACAGGGTGAACACCATTTACTGGGTACCCTCTGCTATTTCCATTGTAGCAAATCTCAAGCTGTTTAAATATGCAAAGCCTGAATATCTCAAAAAGGTTTTGTTTGCAGGTGAGGTTATGCCCACAAAGCAGCTTACCTACTGGATTCAGAATCTGGATGAGGATATACTTTTCGCAAACCTTTACGGCCCTACGGAAACAACTGATATCTGTACATACTATGTAGTGGACAGGCAGTTCAGGGATGATGAGCCACTTCCGATAGGCAGGCACTGCGACAACTGCGACGTAATGATTGTCACCGATAAAAACGAGCTTGCAAAGCCCGGTGAAGAGGGAGAGCTTTATGTTCGCGGCTCATTTGTTGCCTATGGCTATTACGGCAATGAAGAAAAAACGAAGGACGCATTTGTTCAGAATCCTCTTCACTCCTATTATCCTGAAATTGTTTACAGGACAGGTGACCTTGTGAAGGAAAACGATAAGGGTGAAATTATGTATATCACCCGCAAGGATTTCCAGATCAAGCGTATGGGCTACCGCGTTGAGCTTGGCGAGATTGAAACAGCGGCAAGCTCTATTGAAAATATTGAAGAGGTTGTCTGCGTATTTGATAAAGCTAAGGATAAAATCATTCTTGTTTATCAGGGAAAAAAGCTTACGGCTGAGGATATACTCAAATGTATTAAAGCAAAGGTTCCTGCATATATGGTGCCTGACAGAATTGAAAAAATTACACTTATGCCGCATAACCAAAACGGCAAGATTGACAGAAAAGCAGTTCAATCTTTAATGTGTGAATAAATAATAATAATAATGAAAGAGGAAATGATAATGGAAAAATTAATTGAGATTTTAGAGGAATTAAAACCTGGTGTAGAATTCACAAAGGACACAAAACTTGTTGAAGATAAAATTTTTGACAGTCTCGGTATGATTTCACTTGTGGCAGAGCTTTCGGACGAATTTGATATTGAGATTTCACCAATGGATATCGTTCCTGAGAATTTTGCAACCGTTGAAACGCTTTATGAAATGATTGAAAGACTTGCTGACGAGGACTGATAAATGACCTATACCTCATTTGAATTCTTTTTGATTTATTTCGGGGTTACTTATGTTCTGTACACTCTTTTCCCTAAAAAAGCAAAATGGTGTGTTCTGCTTGTAGGCTCACTGGCGTTTTACTTTATCGCCGCCGGTGCTCATATTGAATTTCTGCTGATCAGTGCATTGATTATATGGGCAGTGGGTATGGGCATACAGAAGCTCAACGATACCTTTGCCATAAAGAAGAAGGAAGTGGCAAAGGAAGAACGAAAGGCCCTGAAAAACAAATATAAAAATTATAAGCTTGCTGTATTAACCGTTGGTGTTCTGAGCAACTTTGCATTTTTGCTTGTACTGAAATACGGCAATTTCTTCGGCAGCACAATCAATACGGTTTTCTCTGCACATCTGCCTGAATTATCCCTTATTCAGCCACTCGGTATATCCTTCTATACCCTACAGGCTGTAAGCTATATTACAGATGTTTACAGAGGCCGTTATAAGGCTTGTAAGAATCCGCTGCGCATTACCCTTTACCTGTCCTTTATGCTGACAATTGTTGAGGGACCTGTGGCGCGTTATGACCAGCTGGGAACCCAGCTTTCAGAGTGCAAAAGATTTGAATTCAAGGATCTTGTAAACGGTGCACAGCTTGTTGTATGGGGTCTTTTCAAAAAAATTGTCATAGCGGACAGAGCTGCTGAGCTCGTCAACAATGTTTTTGACAAGCCTGAGTTTGACAGCGGTGTTATCGTTCTCGGTGCAATACTTGTATATACACTCCAGCTTTACTGTGATTTCTCAGGTATTATGGACGTTGTAACCGGTCTTGGCGAAATGATGGGCATTGAACTTCCGAAGAACTTCAACAGACCGTTCTTTGCAAAATCCATTAATGAGTTCTGGCAGAGATGGCACATCACACTCGGCGGCTGGCTGAGAGACTATATATTCTATCCGATTTCTCTTTCAAAGCCTTTTATGAATCTCACAAAAAGTGCAAGAAAGAAATTCAATCCATATTATGCTAACCTTATTCCTACTGCAGTGGCACTGTTTTTCGTTTGGTTTGCAAACGGTATGTGGCACGGTGCAGCATGGAAATATATTGTATATGGTCTTTACTACTATGTACTTATGATGATAGGACTGTTTGCAGAGCCTCTCAGTGCAAAGGTTTGCGAAAAACTGAAGATAAACAGAAAGAGCAAAGGCTTTGGTCTGTTCCAGATGTTAAGAACCTTTGTAATCGTTAACTTCGGTATGCTGATTTTCAGGGCTGACAGTCTTAAAACTGTGGGTCTCGCAATCAAAACAATTTTCGTAAAGCCAAACTTCTCCGCACTTGCAGTAGGCAGTAAAAACGGACTCGGCCTTGACCTCAAGGATTATGCTATACTGATTATCGGTGTAATTATCATCTTTACTGTAGGCGTTATACAGGAACGCGGTGTCCATATCCGTGAAAGAATCTCAAAACTGCCGTTTATCGTTAAATTTATAATCTATATGCTTTCCATTCTCAGCGTTATCATTCTCGGCGCATACGGTGAGCATTACGGTGCAGTTGACTTGTTATATGCTAATTTTTAGGTGCTGCTATGAATGAAAAGAAAAACAAAAACAATAAAATAATAAACAGTATCAAGGTAATTAGCTTTATACTTGTTTTTGTGGCAGTGCTTGAAATTTTTTCAATGACGGTATTTTCCAAATCAAATGCCACAACCTATAAAAACAAATTCAAAAATGCGTATAACTATGTCAATGAGGTGAAAAATTCAATTGATATCATTGCACTGGGAAACAGTAATATGTACTCCGCAATATGTCCTGTAAAACTTTGGGACAAAAAAGGATATACAAGCACGGTTATCGCTTCTCCTCGTCAGAGCGTGGCAATGACTTATACTATGCTTTACGACGCACTTGAAAAACAATCGCCGAAAATGGTTATCCTTGAACAGGATATGCTTTACGAGGGTGTGGAATTTGATCCTGAGGCTGTTGAGGAACAGGCTAAGTCACAGAATAATAAAAGACTTCCCACTGTCCCATATATTACAGACGATCAGCTTACAACAGATATACAGAATCATTTTACAATTTTCCTCCTGCACGACAGCTGGAAACAGATGATCAAAAATGCGAAAAACATAGGTAATGATGCAACTTTCAATCATGGCTATTATTTCAATAAGGCTATAAAAAAGAATGCACCTAACTCCAATATGGATTATACCGATACTGTTGAGGTTATACCAGAAGAAGCAGAACTCTATCTCAATAAAATTCTTGACCTGTGCAGGGAAAATGATATGGAGCTTATGTTCATAGGTTCACCGTCACTCACAAACTGGTCCTATGCAAGGCACAATGCAGTTGAAAAATTTGCAGAAGAAAACAATATTTCCTATCTCGATTTCAACACCCTTGAGGATTATGAAATCAATTACAAACGGGATTTCCGTGATAAGGGCAGCCATATGAATTATTACGGTGCAAAGAAAATCACAAATTACATCGGCAACTTTATAAAGAATCATTACCCTGACCTTATTGAGGACAAGCGTAAAAATGATGATTTTGCCTATTGGTATGATGATAAAGCAAGGTTTATTGAATACCACAAAATCAAGAAATTCTAATAAAATTTGATAGAATGATTACAGCACCTCAGCGATTGCTGAGGTGCTCTTTTTTATTTTCATCCTAAATATTATTATTTTGCTTTCGGCTCATTTTCCTCCAATTGAAAAATCCGTATATATCGTTGATTAAAAATATTGCAAAGCATACTATCATCGGTAAAAATGAAATATCCTCCATGCTAGCCATTATCCACAGAATAACCAGCACCACATCATTACAGGCATATGCCACTGCATAATACGGCGAACGCAGGAGCATAAGTGCTGACGCTGAAAAGCTTGTGGCAATCGATACTGTACTCATAAATAAATTGGCATTGTTAAAATATTTCAATATGAAGTAAAATAAAACGGTTACAGCAACTGTGAACAGTACTAAAACAATAGTCTTAGTCCTTGTCAGCACTGCTATCTTCACTTCGTTTTTTCCGCTTTCATAAGGATTTTTAAACCAGCTGACAGCGGATAAAACGGCTATCGGTGCCGTCATACCGAGATAGGTTATCATTTCTCCGTAATAATTGAATCTGAATGAAATTACGGCATAAAACAGGCTGAAAACAACTGTAAGTATCTGACCAAGAACATCCCCCTTTGACACAAATATCAATGCAGTCACTCCGATGAGTGATGCAATAATTGTAAGCACATCCTTTGATGAACCCGCTATAAATGAAATGACAATCGCAGCAACTGAGAATAACCATAAGATAAGTTCAAATTTTGTGAGGTTTTTAAAGGATTTTAAAAATTTCATAGCAATCATCTCCTTGACAATAATATAGAAATATAAAAAGCATTCACTACACACATCTTCTAAGACCTAACGATGTGCATATGAATGCTATCTTTTGCTACCCGGTGGCAGCATAATATTTACTTTATACTTATCTGTTGTTCAATATTTTACCAAACAGCAAATAAATTGTCAACTGTTTCTCAACCTTGTAAATTCAATTCCCTCTTTACCCGTCATATGCTCAATATCAATCTCTACCATATAGGTTCTGTCGATTGCAGCATTGATTTCCTTTTCAATGGCTGCATCGTCATTTGGTGAATACTTTTTTGCAAGAATCTCAAGCGTTTTTCTTTTTTCATTGTCATCTTCTATGATTCTTGCATTGCCGAATGCAATTACACTTCTGTATCGCGTGGTAAATTTCTCAGGCAAAACATCATCCGTATCAATCACACAGAATGAAACCCTACTGTTACGCTTTATTGCATCAAGCTTATGTCCTTCCACAGCACAGTGAAAATAGATTTTGCCGTCACTGTAAACATAACTGAGCGGTACTGCATAAGGGTAATCATTATCCCCTGTGCAGGCAAGCGTGCCTGATGTATTCCGATTCAGAATGTCAATTGACTCTTTCACTGATAAAAGCTGATTCTTTCTTCTTAGCTCTCTGAACATAATCACTAACCTCCTACATATGGATTACACGTGCATCCAGCTCCTGCACCAGTTCATCCGAATGCGTTACAATAATAATTGTTTTCCCTGCTGCTTTCATAGATTTCAAAAATTCTATCAGCCAGATGCGTGATGATTTATCAAGAAAATTAAACGGCTCATCCAGTATAAGCACCTCAGGATTGACTGCCAAAACTGAGGCAATGGCAACCTTTTTCTTTTCACCGCAGGAAAGGTGATACGGTGCTCTGTCCCTTAGCTTTTCGATATTTAAAAATTCCAGCATATCATCAACTCTTTTTTGTATCTCCTGCTCATCAAATCCCATCTGCATAGGACCGAAGGCAATCTCCTCCTGCACGGAAGAACAAAAGAGCTGCAGCTCCGTGTTCTGAAAAACATATCCAATTTTTTTATGAAATGCTTTTGAAAAAGCCTGTGATTTCATTTTCTTTTCAGTTATCTCTTCTCCACTGAAAATATATGTACCCTTCTCAGCAAATAAAAGACCGTTGAGAACTCCAAGCACTGTCGATTTACCGCAGCCGTTTTCCCCCTGCAAAACCACAGTTTCACCGTCTTTTACACACATTGAAAAATAATTCAATACAGGCTCACTGTCGTACGCAAAGCATATATCCTTAAGTTCAATCATTGTATCACCGCCTGAAAATAAATGAATACACCAATTAATATAATCAATGCTGCAAGATAGGTCAAGTCGTATTTTGAAAATTTGCTTTTTTTGTTTTTCGTGAATGTTCCGTCAAAACCGCGACATTCCATTGCCTGCTGGGTAGTCTGTGCACATGTCTTAGCTTTTATAAAGGTTGTACCGAGAATACCTGACACCGCTTTGCTTTTTTCCGGATTTCGGCCGATGGAACGCACCTTAAGTGCCGTCAGCATTTCAAAGCATATTTGCGAGAGAATGGATATATACTGTATTGTTAAATCAAAAACAAATATAATGATATCGGGCACACGGTAGCTCTTCAGTGCCGATGTAATCTGATTAAACGGTGTGGTAAGATTAAACCGCATTACAAGAGATACGGAAACAAAGACTCTGGCGGTAATGCTCATCAGTGAATGGGGATTGCCCATAAGTGCACCCGGCAGAAGAATCAGAACGGAAATGATTTCTGCAGGAACAAGCACCTTTAAAACATTTTTGATTGTATGGCTGTCCGACACTGCCATCAAAACCATTGTTACAGCCAGCATAAAAAATACAAAATAAAAATTCTTTGCCAGTGCAGTTAATATAACGGCAAGCAAAACGCCAAAAAGACGAAGAGCCGTATTGCATCTCTTCGCCTTAGCTATATATCCGTTTTTTCTGAAGCGTGATAAAGCAGAAAGTATTTGCTTTGTGCTTTTATCAATGAATTTTGACTTGTCAGACTTAGGAATATAATCGTCCTTCCCGGTCAGCCAGTCAGGGATGTTGTTACTTTGCATAGTTTACTTTATTCCCCATAAAGGATGAAATGAGTTTGAATAGGATGACTGCAATTGCAATTCCGATTACTGCAGATAGTATATATCCTATCCATTCAGGCAGACTGCCTATCGCATAGTCAGGGCAGAGTGCTGAAAAGTCGGAAAGAACACCGTTTTCCATTCCTGCAGGAGTAAATCCTGCTATGGATACCATATCCTCTACGCCCCATTCGCCCCAAGCAGTTCCGGTGGCAAGCAGTCCTATCGGAGTAAGTGCCACAAATACCGCAAGAAGTATACCGATGAAAGTCTTTCCTTTTTTCGTCTGCGGCTGATTATTCACAAGCTCCGGTGACGTTGACTTAACAAATGCAAGAACTGCGACGGTAAATACTACTTCTGCCAGTCCGAACAATGTGAGATGCCCTGCCATCATAGCCGGAATGGAAACATTCAGTCCGTAAGGACAATACAAAGCCTGCCCTGCTGCATCTTTAAACAAATATGGCTGAACGCCGAATTCTATTGCAGTCATAAGTGCAGCAGCATTGATTCCGATATAGGAGCCCACTGCTGCGCCGATATATTCCCCTGCCTTTGACTTGCTGTGATTTTTAATCAGTGAATAAACAGCATAGCCAACATAAGGAAGAATGAATGCAATATTGAATATATTGGCACCAAGCGACAGTATACCGCCGTCACCGAAAAGAAGGGCCTGAATTGTAAGCGTTACCGCCACTGAAAGACACGCTGCCTCAGGTCCCAACAATATGGCTATCAGCGTTCCCCCTACTGCGTGACCGGTTGTTCCTCCCGGCAGCGGAATATTAAACATCATTGCAACAAATGAAAATGCTGCGAATACGCCGAGTAGAGGCATTTTATCCTTTGATATATTTTCCTTAACCTTTTTTGCAGATACTGCAATTGCGGGTACAGCAGCTGCTGCCATTACTGCACAGGTAGCAGGACTGAGATAATTTTCAGGGATATGCATAATTTGTTCCTCCTTTTATTTGACAGGCATATTCTATCAAAGCAAAGATTACAATACAAGCCGGGTGGGGGGATATTTTCAGTGTGTATACGCAAAATGTATATTTATACACAAAAAATTTGACAACGCAAACCAATGTTGCTATAATTCACCTTAAAGTGTTAATCAACACACTTTATATGCAGTATTTAGACGAAATATAATGTATAAATTCTGCTTTCTGTTTATTACAAATATTTGGGAGGGAATCATTATGACTTATTCACAAAAGGTTTTAAATGATTTAAAAATCAAAAATCCTGATCAGCCGGAATTTATCCAGGCTGCAGAGGAGGTACTTGAGTCTTTGGCTCCTGTGGTTGACAATGACCCTAAGTATCAGAAAGCAGGCTTGCTGGAAAGACTTGTTGAGCCTGAAAGACAGATTATGTTCCGTATTCCTTGGGTTGATGATAACGGCAATGTGCACGTTAATCGCGGATACCGTGTACAGTTCAACTCTGCTATCGGTCCTTTCAAGGGCGGTCTCAGACTTCATCCAAGTGTTAACCTCAGCATAATCAAGTTTCTTGGCTTTGAGCAGATATTCAAAAACAGTCTTACCGGTCTTCCGATCGGCGGTGCTAAGGGCGGCTCCGACTTTGACCCTAAGGGAAAGAGTGATATGGAGGTTATGCGTTTCTGCCAGGCATTCATGAACGAGCTTTATAAGTACATCGGTGCTGACGAGGACGTACCTGCAGGTGATATCGGTACAGGTGCACGTGAGGTTGGTTATCTTTACGGTCAGTACAAAAAGCTTACAAACCGCTCAGAGGGCTGTCTTACTGGTAAGGGCTTAAGCTTCGGTGGTTCTCTTGCAAGAACTGAGGCTACAGGCTACGGTCTTGTATATATCACTGAAGAGCTTCTTAAGGATCATAACAAAAACCTTTCAGGTGCAAGAGTTGCTGTATCAGGCTCAGGCAACGTTGCTATCTATGCTATGGAAAAAGCAACTCAGCTTGGTGCTAAGGTAATATCCTGCTCAGATTCAACAGGCTATATCATTGATGAAAACGGTATTGACGTTGAGGCTGTTAAGCAGATTAAAGAGGTTGAGCGTAAGAGAATCAAGACTTATCTTGAAACTCATCCTGATGCAACCTACGGCGAGGGCTCAATCTGGGATAACGTAACATGTGAGGTTGCTCTTCCTTGTGCAACACAGAATGAAATTAACAAGGAACAGGCTGACCGCCTTGCTGATACAGGCTGCTATGCAGTATGTGAAGGCGCTAACATGCCTACTGACGCTGAGGCTACTCAGGTATTCCTTGATAAAAATGTACTCTTCATTCCGGGTAAAGCATCAAACGCAGGCGGTGTTGCTACTTCTGCTCTTGAAATGGGTCAGAACTCAATCCGTTCAAGCTGGACCTTTGATGAGGTTGATGCTAAGCTTAAGGGCATTATGATTAATATTTATTATCATATGAAGGATGCTTGCGAGCAGCTTGGTGAAAAAGACAATTTTGTTATCGGTGCAAATATTGCAGGCTTTATGAAGGTTGCTGATGCTATGATGGCTCAGGGTATTGTTTAATTCAATATATTTTTAAATTTTTCAGCATCTGTTATTGACAGATGCTGATTTTTTTATAATTTCTTTTTCATAAAATCCGTATAAAAACAACACCTTGCGGCAATAATGCTTGTGAGGTGTTATTTTATGTCAACTAAAGATAAACCAAATAATAAAAATTTAAGAGCGTTATTTTCAGTAATCTGCCTTTGCATTATTGCACTGGGTCTTATCGTTTATTTTTCAACTCAAAGTACAAATAATACATTGGTAAATGAAGCAACCACTGTTAAACAGACACAGACAACAGAGGTACAGAAAAGAGTAACCGTTAAGGATACCACAACCGGCAAAGCTGCTACCACTGAAGATAATAGCACAACCGCTGCAAAAACGACAGCCGCAGCCACTGAAAAGGCTACTATGCAATCCGGTGACACCAACACCCCATACAAATCTTTTTACAAATATCCCTGTGAGGAAACCGTAATTTTCGGTTACAGTGAGGAGCTTGTAAAAAATGAAACGATGGGTGATTACCGTTCTCATACTGCGGTAGATTTTAAATGTGCATCAGGTGCAAAAATTTCAGCAATAAATGACGGTCTTGTTCTGTCCGTAAAAAAGGATAACCTGCTCGGGAAGGTTGTTGAAATTGATCACGGCGGAAAGCTTGTGGCAAAATACTGCGGACTTGATACGGTGAATGTATCAGAAGGCGACTATGTTACAATCGGTCAAACGTTGGGAACGCTCGGTTCAGTTCCGTTTGAAACAGGCAGTGAAAGTCATCTTCATTTTGAAACCGCAATTGACGGCAAAAATGTAAATCCGCTTGATGTAATGGCAAAAAGTGAATAACAAAAGCATCTCATTTGAGATGCTTTTTTACTATTTTCATTCTGCAAAAATAGTATTCCTGCAAATTTAATTATGAATCGCTTTAATAAGGCAATAATAAAAAAGAGGATTGTTGACCGCTTAATAATTATTTTGATATAATTCAACTGAAAAATAAAATATCAGTAAAAAAGAGGTAATGATATGGTATACACAGTCACATTTAATCCGGCAATGGATTATGTAATGCAGGTAAATAATATGAATGAAAAAGACATAAACCGTTCCGAAGAGGAAAAAATGTTTTACGGCGGAAAAGGAATAAATGTTTCGTCCGTATTGACACAGCTTAATATTGAAAATACAGCAACAGGATTTCTCGCCGGTTTTACGGGAAATGAGCTTGAACGAATGCTCAAGACTGATAATATAAACACGGATTTTGTGCATTTGAAAACAGGCTTTACAAGAATAAATGTAAAAATCAAATCTGAAAAAGAGCTGGATATCAATGCACATGGCCCTGATATATCAGAACAGGACATAGACGAGCTTTTAAATAAGCTGAAAAAAATAAAATCAGGTGATTACCTGGTGCTTGCAGGCTCTGTTCCCCCTTCACTTTCAGACGATATTTATGAAAAAATTTTAGAGCATTTCACCGATAAGGATATAAACGTTGTTGTTGATACCACAGGCAACCTGCTGAAAAACATACTCAAATACAAGCCGTTCCTGATAAAGCCGAATCATCACGAGCTGGGCGAAATCTTTTCAGTGGATATCAAAAGCACACAGGATGTTATAAGGTACGCAAAAAAGCTGCAGGAAATAGGTGCAAAGAACGTGCTTGTTTCACGTGCAAAGGACGGAGCAACACTGATTGACGAGAACGGTAATGTAATCTCCGTTACAAATGCACCCGGAAAAATTGTCAGCTCTGTCGGCTGCGGTGATTCAATGGTGGCAGGCTTTATTGCCGGATATATTAACAGCGGAAATTATGAAAAAGCACTCAGACTGGGAGCTGTATGTGCCAATGCGACTGCCTTTTCCAGTTCTATTGCAAAGAAAAAAGAAATTGACAATATGCTTTTAAACGAAAATATTTATATTAAACAAAAAGGAACTGATTAATATGAGAATCATTGATTTGCTGAAGAAAGAGGCTATTGCTCTTAATACCAATGCAGTCTCCAAATCAGAGGCTATTGACCATCTGATTGTACTTCATAAAAAAGCAGGCAATCTTTCAGACGTAAACACATACAAAAATGCCATTCTTGAAAGAGAGAAACAGGGCACTACTGCAATCGGTGAAGGTATCGCAGTTCCTCACGCAAAATCAGAGAGCGTCAAAACGCCCGGACTTTCTGCATTAACACTGACGGACGGTGTTGACTACGGTGCACCTGACGGAAAGCCGTCTGACATTTTATTTATGATTGCCGCACCGCTTGACGGTGACCTGCATCTTGAAATTCTTTCAAGACTTATGGTTATGCTTATGGAGCCTGAATTCTGTCAGGCATTAAGAAATGCAAAAACAGCAGATGAATTTCTCAATATAATCAACAACAAAGAAAAGGAAAAATATCCAGATACACCAAAACCGCAGAATACAAAAAGCAATAGCTATCGTATTCTTGCTGTTACAGCCTGCCCTACCGGTATTGCCCACACATATATGGCGGCGGAAGCACTTGAAAAGGCAGGAGAAAAATTAGGATATCCGCTGAAGGCTGAAACAAATGGCTCAGGCGGAGCAAAAAATATTCTCACTAAAAAGGAAATTGAAGAATGTGACGGTATTATTATTGCCGTAGACAAAAATGTAAAAATGGCGCGCTTTGACGGAAAGCCTGTTATTAAAACCACTGTTTCAAACGGCATAAATAAACCTGAAGAATTAATCAATAAAATTATTGAGGGAAAAGCAAATATTTATCATGCTGACGGTGAACAGGACAGCACAAGCGGTGATGAAAAAGAACGCTTTGGACACGGCATTTATAAACATCTTATGAATGGTGTATCACATATGCTCCCATTTGTTGTGGGCGGCGGTGTGCTTATTGTCTTAGGCTTTCTGATTGATACCATTGCAGGCAACTCAAATGCCGGCGGAGACTTTGGCTCAACCAATCCGGTTGCATCCGTTGTATTCTGGATCGGTAAAGCTGCTTTTGCATTTATGCTTCCGATACTTGCAGGATATATAGCACAGTCTATTGCAGACCGACCGGGATTGCTTCCCGGTATTGTAGGCGGATATCTTGCCACCACAGGTGCTACACTCAGCTCACCTACAGGAGATGACTCTGCTGTATCCGGCTTTCTCGGAGCACTGCTTGCAGGTTTCATTGCAGGTATGCTTGTAAATGTTCTGAAAAAAGCATTCGTCTGGATGCCGAAGAGTATGGACGGCATAAAACCTGTATTCATCTATCCGCTTTTAGGTACACTGTTAATCGGCTTGTTTATGCTCGCAATCAATCCTTTTGTCGGCTTCCTTAATATCGGACTTTCCAACGGACTCTCAAGTCTCGGTGAAACAAGCAAAATCCTTCTGTCAATCGTTCTTGCTGCAATGATGGCAACAGATATGGGCGGACCATTCAACAAGGCGGCCTATGTTTTCGGCACAGCCGCTGTAGCTGACGGAAACACCTGGATTATGGCTGCCGTAATGATAGGTGGTATGATACCACCGATTGCAATTGCACTTTCCACAACCTTTAACAAAAGAAAATGGACCGATGAGGAAATCAAAAACGGTCCTGTAAACTATCTTATGGGACTCTGCTTCATAACTGAGGGTGCTATCCCCTATGCTGCATCCGACCCTCTGCGTGTCATTCCTTCCTGTATGGTAGGATCTGCAGTTTCAGGTCTTGTGTGTGCATTATTTAACTGTGCATGTCCTGCTCCTCACGGCGGAATTTTTGTATTCCCTGTTGTTGACAGTCCGTTCGGATATATCATTGCATTGATTGCAGGCTCGGCAGTCGGAGCACTCATGCTTTCACTGCTTAAAAAGAATAAAAGAGAGCTTGAAAAAGCTTAGGCAATAGAGAGAAAGAGGAAAATCATTATGATTTCAAAAGCAGCTAAGATAACAAATGAAATGGGATTTCATATGCGCCCTGCAAATATATTTGTAACCGAAATGACCAAGTTCAAATCCAACATTGATATTGTTCTTGACGGTAAAAAAATCAATGGTAAAAGCATTATGAACATTATGGCAGCGTGCATCAAATGCGGTACAAATATCACAATTGAATGTGACGGCGAGGATGAACAGCAGATGCTTGACGCTGCAATTAAGCTTATTGAGTCCGGTTTCGGAGAATAACACAGAGGTGCATTTATGCTTAAGGGAATTGGTGCCAGTCAGGGCTATGGCATAGGGAAAGCTGTTATCATCAGTGATATAAGCACGGATTACAGCAATGTAAAATATACAGACGCTGAAGCTGAAAAAAGCCGCCTGCAGGCAGCTGTTGATACATTTATAAATGAAACGAATGAGCTTGCAGAATCATTAAAGACAAATACAGGCAGCAAGGAATCTGAAATCCTTGAAGGACACATTGCCATGCTGCGTGACCCGTTTATGCTATCACAGATGCAGGAAAGCATTGACTCAGGTATCGTTGCTGAAAAAGCTGTTGATACAGTATGCAATATGTTTATCGACATCTTTTCTGCAGCTGATGATGAGCTTACAAGACAAAGAGTATCGGATATCAGAGATATCAAGGACAGTCTGCTGAAAACACTGCTTGGAGCTGAGGGTGTGGATATATCTTCAGTTGAAGAGAACTCCGTACTCATTGCAAAGGATTTCACTCCGTCAATGACAAGCAAAATAAATAAGAAAAATGTTAACGCTATCGTTACAGAGGTTGGCGGCGTAACAAGCCACAGTGCGATACTTGCCAGAGCAATGGGTATTCCTGCTGTGCTCTCCGTCATTGATGCAACCGAAAAAATCAAGAACGGTGAAGCTGTTATCGCTGACGGCTTTAACGGAAACATTATTCTTAATCCCAATGAAGAACAAATTGCAGAGTATAACAAAAAGCAAAGTGAATATATTTCTGAAAAAGAAAATCTCAAGGCTTATATGGGTAAAGAAAGCATAACCCAAAGCGGAATAAAAAAAGCAGTTTACGCAAATATAGGAAGGCCTGAGGACATCCAGAATGTTATACAAAACAGTGCTGAAGGAATCGGCTTGTTCCGAACGGAATTTCTGTTTATGGACAGAAACACTGAGCCGACTGAAGAGGAGCAGTTTGAAGCGTATTCCACAGTTGCTAAGGCAATGAACAATAAAGAGGTTATTATCCGTACGCTTGACATCGGAGGAGACAAGGATATCCCTTATCTAAAAATAGAAAAAGAGGAGAATCCCTTTCTCGGTCACAGGGCGATACGCTACTGCCTTGACAATCCCTTACTTTTTAAATCACAGATTAAGGCAATCCTTAGGGCAGCTGTATATGGAAATATAAAAATGATGCTTCCCCTTATCACTGCACTTGACGAGGTCAGAAAAGCTAAAGAACTGATTGAGGAATGTAAAACAGATCTGAAAAATGCAGGCACAAACTACGCCGATACCCCAGTCGGAATTATGATAGAAACACCTGCTGCTGTTATGATTTCGGATATACTGGCAAAAGAGGTTGATTTCTTTTCAATTGGAACGAACGACTTAACAGGCTATATTATGGCGGTTGATCGCGGAAATGCAAAGGTCTGCTCGCTGTATGATACACTGCAAACACCTGTATTAAGAGCGATTGAAACAACGATTAAAAATGCTAAGGCTAACGGAATCCCTGTGGGCATGTGCGGTGAAGCTGCCGCCGATACTGCACTTATACCGTCCCTTGTAAAATGGGGACTTGATGAATTTTCAGTATCACCGGGCAATATATTGCTGACAAGAAAAACAATATGCAATTGTCCTTAAAAAGTAAAGGGACTGTCTCACTTATATTCAAATGAGACAGTCCCTTTGTTATTATGATTTCATTTTCAATACCAGATTAAGTACGTTTCTTGCTGTTCTTTCCAGCTCTGCTCTGGTTATACCGTCAGTTTTTCCGATTGTAGCAAGCAGTGTACCGTCAGATTTATATTTCTTTGCATTGTGCTTACCACCCGGCATAAGCACATCAACCTGTGCACGGACACGGTAAGCATTGTCCTTAACAGACGGAAACTCAGGACTTGCTGATTTCTGCATCCACCAATCCGTCATAACATTGCCCTCATAGCCCCATTCCTTTCGGAGAACCGTTGTTACCAAGTCATAATTGTAGTGACTCCATACACCATTAATTTTATTATAGCTCGTCATAATATTAAGCGGCTTGCTTTCCTTTACGCAGATTTCAAAACCCTTAAGATAAATTTCCCTGAGTGCTCTTTGTGAAACACGTGAATCATTCTTTGTTCTGCGTACCTCCTGATTATTGCAGGCAAAATGCTTAGGACAGGCAGATACACCGTTTGTCTGAATACCATTTACATACGCTGAACCCATTTTACCTGAAAGAACAGGGTCTTCGGAAAAATATTCAAAGTTTCTTCCGCAAAGCACATTGCGCTGGATATTCATACCCGGAGCGAGAAGAACGTCTGAGCCGTGCTCCAGCATTTCAGTACCCATAACTGTTGTAAGCAATTCGATTAAGCTGCAATTCCATGTACTTGCAAGTGCAGTACCGCAAGGGATCAGTGAAGTGTATTTTTTGATACGTATACCTGCAGGACCATCAGTTGTGATAATCGGTGCTACACCCTTTTCACGCAATGACGGAATAATCCCGCCGAAAGCGCCTGCATTTCCCACAACACCAAGATCACTGTTCATCATTCCCTGACCTCTGGTGAGTGCCTCCAGCTCATCATTGTTAAGCTGCGAAATAAAATCATCAAGTGTAATCTTACCGTCTTTCACATCAGCCAGCTTATAACCCCTGTCACCCTTAAAACCTATTTCAACAGGAAGATTATTGGTGATTCTGTCCTTAAGATACGGCTTTGACGGTGCAAGCTGCTCCTTGCCGATAATCAGTCTGCCGTCCTTTTCCTTTGCAGCCATACGTTCAAAGCTGTCCTTGATACCGCAAACCTCATCAAGCTGTTCAACAACCATATCTTCAAGCTGAACACTGCCTGCTTTCATATCAGTACGAACAGAATTTCCGATATAAAAAGTATATTCACCGCTTTCAATAACATAGGCATATTTATGCGGGCTTTTTGAGCAGTCGTCAAAAGAGGAAATATCATACAGACTGAATTCAAAATGGATGCTTTCACTTTCGTCAGGTGCAAGCTCATTGGTTTTTCCAAAAGCAACAAGGCTTCTTTCAGCCTTTGACAATTCACCCTGAGGTGCCTTCACATAAAGCTGAACAACCTCCTTACCGCTTACATTACCGACATTTTTTACATCTGCTGTAATATAAAACTTATCATCTTTTCTTTCAAACGAAGCAGGCTTTATTTCAAAATCAGTATAGCTCAGACCAAAGCCGAACGGATAAAGCACCTTATCCCTGCAAAAGGTTTCAAAATATCTGTAACCTACAAATATATCCTCTGCGTAGTTATTGTAATCCTTGCCTCCGAAATTTGCAGAGCTTGAATAGTCCTCATAATTTCTTGCAATGGTGCAGGGTAATTTACCGCTTGGAGTGGTTTTTCCCATAAGCACATTGGCAAGTGCGTTTCCGCTCTCCATACCGCACTGCCATGCATAAACTAAGGCAGTGATTTTATCGCCGTATTTCTCAGTCCACGCCATATCAACAATATTTCCGCAGTTCATTATAACCGTAACCTTATTGAAATGGGCAGTCACAAGGTCAAGCATTTTTATCTCATTATCAGTCAGATAATAGCTGCCCTGCTCCAGCTTATTTTCCCTGTCCTCTCCTGCTGCTCTGCCGATTACAACAATTGCAGAATGACTGTTATTGGCAGCTGATTTTACAATTCTTTCCTCCAGCTCCATTTCAGGAAAGCACATAGGCCAGTGACCCCAGAAGCCATGACTGACAGGATTTTTTTCACACCAATCCTCATAAAGATTTAAAACAGGTGAATAAATATTTGCATTACAGTCCTTAAGTCCTTTGATCATATTCACCTGATACGGTGCATTGACATCACCGCCGCTGCCGTATCCCACATAAAAATAGTCAATCTGGCATCTGCCGAAAACAGAAATCACTTCATCATCCTTAACAGGTAATGTGTTATTTATATTTTTGAGCAAAACGACACTTTCCTCAGCAGCTTTCAGTGCGATATCAGGTATAGGCTCAAAAGCCCTTGCAGTACCGTCGGCAGTATTCTCCTCCTGCATAACGCCGTTACCGCTTACGGCATCAACTATTTTTTGTACAAGTGTATCTAATTTCTGCTTTATTCTCATAAGAATATACTCCTCAATAGATTCATTAATTTTTAGTATAGCATAAATCTGAAATATATGCTATATTAGATTAAAAGCATATGCGACAAAAATGATTTGTCCGCTTCGCTTTTAGACTATAAAATATTATGTTGGAGAATAAATATGAAGAATATGAATCTCGGCGGCAGATGGATAATGAAAAACTGTACCGACCAAAAGGAATATAACGCAGTTATACCCGGCAGTGATTTTGGTAATCTGATAAAAAATAATGCAATTAAAAATCCCCTGATTTCAGGTGATGAAAAGGAAGGTATACGCATTGGTGAAAATGATTTTGAATTCAGAAGAGAATTTGACATCAACGATGCGGATTTAAAATACAAGCACATTCATCTTTGCTGCGGCGGACTTGATACGCTTTGCACCTGCTTTATCAACCTGTCTCTTATACACATCTGACGCTGCCGACGACTAGTCGAGTGTAGAT
>UQVI01000015.1 GCA_900544515.1 uncultured Oscillospiraceae bacterium
TCGTCGGCAGCGTCAGATGTGTATAAGAGACAGATACAGTTCAATACCTTTATCCATATTCAAATCTTACTTTCTCAAAATCTCTTTAGGCGGGTCGATTTCATTTACTATTGTATGCTCTGTAAGTTCGGATAAGAGTTTGATTTTTTTATTGATAATAGGACGCATACAATTGGGCACGTGCTCCTGATGTGCTCTGTGAATTGCCACACATTCCTTGCAGTTGCCGTGATAACGGCAAACCTTCTGACAGGGACAATGGTCCTTTTCCTTATACTCTGTACGAAACTGTGCAGCAAACTCTTCCTGCAATTTCAGACCCGCTGTTCTGTTGCCCTTGTGAAATTGCTCCATTGCATCCAGCTCTTTCTGATTCCCCTCAATTTTCATCATATATACCTCTGTAATACCTGTTTAATAAAAACAACTAATCTCTTTTTTATGAGTCATATGTATTCCTATATGCCCGATACCAAGAAGGATTGCAGCTATAATCAATAATAAATTCTTACCATAAATACCAAGCAGCAGAAATGCCACAACAGGCAATGTTGCACCTGCAACAGGGATACCGAGTAAGCTGCTGTAAAAATCCTGCAATGTTCGCTCACTTTTAAAATATCTGACCCAGTAAATCTCATAAAGCACCATAAATAGAAAAGACAGTACAAGCCAAATTGTCCAAACACTTAATAAAACATTGAAGTCTTTGAAAATAAGCACAATGCAGGTTACAAGCACCTGCCCGATGCCTTCAAATATTTTCAGAATTCTGTTTTCATTCTTAACATATTTATCATAGTTTTCAGGTTTATACTTTGTCCAAAACAAATTCGGAACAAAAAGCATAATCAAATATATCAATCCTACATAAGAAAATCCAAAATTCATAGCACAATATCCACTTCATAATTATCATCAATCAAAATAAAATTGCAATCATATTTTCTGCACATTTCAAGATTATACAAATTATCTTTCATCACACTATCTTTTGTGCAATCAGAATCATCACCACGATTTTCAATAACTTTGGCAAATGCTTTGATATTGTCAAAATGCGTTTCAATATAATGCTCTGACATCACAAGGCAGTAATATTTTATCTCGCTTAAATATTCATCATCAAAATGCTTTGCCCAATCAAAAGGTATGTAGCAACCCTCAATAATTAAATTCTGATCATTTTCAATTGCTGTTTTAATCATTTCTTTTACAATATTCCAAAGATAAGGAATAAGTTTTTCATCATCTTCGGGTGTCAGATTTGTATTTCTGCTCCTGATTAGCCCCATTTTCAAATGGTCTATTGAAAGATATGGATATTTATACTTTTCAAGCAGCCTCTGAGCAAGATGCGTTTTTCCTGTATGTGTCGCTCCGGCAATTAATATAACCATATTTAATACCCTTTCAAATTTGTAATTACTAAAAAGTTATCTCTTACAGCAATATAAATATCATGTGCTGCAATGAACAATAAAGGTTTTTATCACGGCTGTCCGCTTTCATTATAGCATAATATATAAATAAAATATAGTTTTTATATATATTTGACCCTCACATACATTTATAGCGCATACTTTAATCAGTAGAAAGTAGCATCACCGCATAATTCACTGCAAGCAGCGTATGTAAAAATAAAAAATGCAGTCTGTTAATCGTAACAGACCGCATTTTTTATTTTAATTTCTCGGCCCATTCTTTTTCACGAAAGCCTGTTAATATTGCTTTATCAGATATAATCAGCGGTCTCTTAACCAGCATACCATCTGTTGAGAGGAGCTTTAACTGCTCATCATCACTCATCTGAGGCAGCTTATCCTTTAACTGCATGGATTTATAAAGCATTCCGCTTGTATTGAAGAACTTTTTCAGTGGCATACCGCTTTGCTCATACCATATCTTCAACTCTTCGTATGAGGGATTATCCTCTTTAATATGTCTGCTTTCGTACTCAAATCCGTTTTCATCAAGCCACTTTTTTGCTTTCTGACAGGTTGAGCATTTTGGATATTCAATAAATAACATTTTTGTTCCCCCTATATAAAAGATTATACTAATGATAATATCATAAGGCGGACTGAAATACAACAGGTGTATTCAATCCGCCGGATTAACATATTTATTTTATCAGCCTAGATCCATACTGCCTTCAAATTCATCATCATTTTTGATGAATTGCTCATAATTTTCATTCTGCCATACCTTAACATAATCAATCATAAAATCATTGTTATCCTCATTGTCATGGCTGAACAAACCTATTTTTTGACCATGAGGACCATAACCATCACCTGCATCAATTTCAACTGTAAGGCGAAGAAATTCCTTAACCTTTGAAACCTCACCGCCGTCTGTTGCCCAAGTAGGCTTGCCGTCGATATAGAACACATAATATTCAGGCGTCCACTTAAGGGCATATGTATGGTAACCGTCATATAAATCCTGTTCAAGTGAGCCGATATAATCCTCAACCTTAGCATCCTTGCCGTATCCGTCCCAGAGAAGAGCATGCCCCATTTCAGATTCTTTGCTGTTTATAAAAGCACTTTCATAAACATCTATTTCCGTTCCGTCCTGTCCCTCGTTACCGACCTTACGCTGATTGGAGGACTGAAGCCAGAAGGCTGACCACAAACCCTGTGACGCAGGAAATTTTACACGGCATTCAAAATAACCGAACGCCTGTGAAAAGAGCATCGTATCCGCTGTACCCTTGTTGTCATTATTGTCACCTGATATCAGTCTTGTTTCAATACCTGAGGTGAATCTGCCCGCCTTAGGGCAATCACCGTCACAGGTATGATTCTCTTCATAACGGGAATGAATAATGGCGTTGGAATCCTTAACCTCGACCATAGTCGGACACCACCAGCAAGCCTGCTCAGGCTTATCCTCATCCTGACTTTCCCAACGGATGGCATGAGGTGATGTTGTCCATATTTCCTTATTTCCGGTATATTTTTCTCCGAAAGTAATATTTTCATTCAGCGAATCGCCGTCAAAATGATCCTCAAAAATAAGATACCAGCCGTCCTCATTCAGCACAGGAACAGACAAATCATATTTTTCATTGGTTTTCCAGCTATCATCCTGTTTTTTGGAACAGCCTGTTATGGCTGCTGCACCTAAAATCACAGCACAAGCTAAAATAACAGAAATTATCTTTTTCATAAATTCACCTCATTATTTCAGCTCACAGGTAACTGAATTGCTTTCAGCACCCCAAGAATCAATGGCTGTAACTACAACGTATTTTGCATTATCCGGAATATTGCCGGGAAGTCTCAGCTCTACTGTATCAGACATATTGTCAAGTCCTAAAATATAGTCACTGAAATATACGACCTCCGTAATTTTCTTTGGTGAGCCGTTATCATAATTCTTATTGTCAAATCTGATTTTTTCACCATTTTCATCATAGTGGACGATATGTCCGCTATAATCTGTTTCTTCAAACTCCAGAAGTTTTTTATTTTCATCACAGAACTCCAGCTTATAGGAATGAACAAAATCGTCGTCTGATGCTGCATTGAAAGAAATCATCTTTTGATCATTGCCGTCAATATCTTTGATATCACGCACTGCCACACTCAGTTTACTGTCAATCACAGGTGCTTGATTTGAATTGCTTCTTGCATCTGTATATTTGCTGAGACTTTCCTCACTGCCGAACGGTGCTTCTATTACCCAAGCATCTTTCAATTCTTTTCCTGTATTCGCTTCCAGACGGTGAACAGTTACCTTACTGTCCTCAATTTCCATATAAATGCAGCCCGGCAGCTTATCTGCCATTGAATTGCCATAAGCATCCTTAGGCACGCTATCATTAAACTTTCCATGCTCAAGCTCGATATAATCAAGGCTCTGTGTTGTAAATGCAGTAAAATCACCCTGCCAGATGGAACGCTCATCAATCAGTGAATAATGAGAATGTCCGGACAAAGAAACAACCTGACTGTAGTCCTTTAAAACATCTGTTATATCACTGTTTCCCCATTCGTCTGAGCCGTAGGCAGTATCCTGCGGATTAAGATGCGTGATTACAAAAATCGGCTTGTCAGGTGTATCTGCAACAGCCTTGTCAAGTTCGCCTCTTATCCAGTCCTTATTGGTATATGATTTATCATATGAACCGTCTGAGGAACTCCAGCAGATGAAGTGATAACCATTGATCACCTTATGGCTGTATGGCAGCTCGCCTGTATATTTTGTAAATCTCTTCTGCTGCGTTGCAGGAGTCGGAATTTCAAAACAGCTGAAAAAGTCAGGCAACCAATAATCATGATTACCCATAATATAAAGCGGAATGGGCTTATCATAATCTGCCATTACCTTATCATAAATTTCCTTATATGTGCCCCAAGCTTTTTTGGTACCTACATTGGTTTGGTCTCCTGCGATAATCAGTACATCCATACCCTTATCTCTGAGCATAGTCAGCGTTTTTTCAAAAGATTCATACTGATGCGTTGTATTATCCGTTGAATCAGGGAGCTGCAAATCGCTGATAACAGCAACTCTTAACGGCTCGCCGTTTGTTTCAACAGAATATGTTTTTACCTCTTCATCTATGGTTTTTGCATATCCGAAGTGAACACCAAGAGCTGCACCCACAATACCGACTGCAACCACAGCTGAAACAATTACCTTTGTAAACTTTTTCATAATTTCTTACCGCCTTTTTATAGTTTAAATTACTTTATGTCAATCTTAAAGCAAATCGGCAAATCCGTCTGCACCTTATCACGCAGATGAATTTCCATACATTTTTTATTTCTTTCAAACGGAAGCTCTTTATCATCGCCGAGCAGTTTAACGGATTTGATGATCATATCCTCGTTCACTTGCTTAAAGCTTTTTATCCTTACAATATTACCCTTTGCAGGCTTCATCTGAAAGGCATATATAATACCATTTTTATATGTAAATCTGAAATCCGTTTCCTTATATCCCTTTTTCTTATTATCCTGGAAAAAGCCGTCTTTGACATTGGCTTTCCCCTCGCCGAAATGTTTCCAGCACTTTGTATCATAAATGCCCTCGCCATTAACACGCAGCCATTTACCGATTCCCTTAAGAACAGCCGTTTCCTCTGCGGTTATTGAACCGTCCGCCTTAGGACCTACATTAAGGAGCATCATACCGTTTTTACTTACAATATCAATAAGGTCGCAGACAATATGCCCTACGGATTTAAATTGATTGTTTTCAGTGTATCCCCAAGAATTTTTTGCAATGGCGGTACAGGTCTGCCACGCAACAGGAGAAATATCTTTTAGTGCTCCCCTTTCAACATCAAAGGTTGCACAGCCGGGAGGAAAAGCATTGTGCTTATAGTTAATCGTAACCTCTTCTCCCCACTCCTCTGCACGGTTATAGTAGTACGCCGCAAACTTCTGAAGATAAGGCTTGAATGCCTGATTCTGTATCCACCAGTCAAAGTATACAACCTTTGGCTGATACCTGTCAATCAGCTCACAGGTTCTCACCAGCCAGTCCTTAAGAAATTCCTCAGTGGGTGATTGTGCTCTTACATTGGCGGCAGCAATACTCATTTTCCATGAATCAAAAGCTTTGCAATGATAAGCAGGTCCGTAAAAATCAGCATATTTTTCATTATTCACATCACTGTCAAAGGTTCTGCCCATATTCATAAAAAAGTAATGCTCTGCCCTGTGGCTTGATGCACAATATACAAGTCCCTCTTTTTCACAGGCTGCCTTAATCTCTCCTGCAACGTCTCGGCACGGACCCATATTCACACTGTTCCAGCGGTTGAAATCCGTGTTATACATGGCAAATCCGTCGTGATGCTCAGCTACAGGCATAACGTATTTTGCACCGCTTTCCTTAAATAAAGCTGCCCATTCATCAGCATTGAACTTTTCACCCTTAAACATTGGAATAAAATCTTTATATCCAAAATCCTTATGATTGCCATACGCTTTAATATGATGCCTGTATTCACGTGTCGTCTTGTCATACATATTCCGTGAATACCACTCGTTTCCAAAGGCAGGCACACTGTAAATTCCCCAGTGAATAAAGATGCCGAACTTTGCATTATGATACCACTGCGGTGTTTCGTGATTACAAAGTGACTGCCAGTTATCTTTATATTTTCCGTTTTCAATTACAGAATCAATCTTTTTCAGATAATCATTAACCATTATTTCAGCCTTTCTTTAAGCAAGTGAGATAAATCCGTTCATAAAAAACTTATTCGGATTTATCTCGCTTGCTTATATGTATAATAATACCTTTTCTTTTGCCGAGTCTGAAGCACTTTTCAATATTTTTTATTTTCCTTGTTCTTTTACCAAAGCGAACTTCTGAAAAAATGTTCGCCTCAAAGCCAAGCAGTTTTTTATTTAATGCAAAGCGAAAACTCTGTGCCTTATCTGCGAAATTATAAAAGCATAAAAGTGCTTCATTATCTTTAAGATAAACCGTTGACATAACGTTAGGATTATTGGATACAACAGGATTTTTGCTGTGCCAGTAACCAAGCATTTTGCTGTCCTCAATACCGAAATCGTCCCATATCCTATACATATCAACTGCATTCCTGTATCCCCAGCCATAGCGGTTATTCATCGCATAAAGCATACCGAGATACATATCACCGCCACCCTCAAGCATCTGACCGGTAATACCGTAAGGTATACCACTGACCTCAGCTAACACATATTCAGGTGAGTATTTTTTGTAGAAAAAGCCTTCACCAAGCCATACGCTGTCAAGAAACGGTATAATCTCAGTATAAAGATTCATACAGCTTACATCACCCGCACGTACCTCCTCGTGATTCCACATATGCATATCAATCAGTCCGTCGGTCTTTTGCAGCACCTTTTTTGCACGCTCAAGCGTTGTACGGTCAAGCGATGTATCATCAATATAAATACCCTTGATACCCACATTATCCACAAGCCAGTTCAGTCCCTCAACATAATAGTTATCCAGTCTTGTATCCGGTCTGACTATAAATGAAATATCGTGATCATTTTTATATTTGCCGTGCTTATATTTAACAAACCAGCCGGGAATAATATCCTCACCGAAATTGTCAATCAGCCACTGCGGCTTTTCCTTCTGCCAGGAATGGCTGACGCCTTTTTTACGCAGAATGATTTCATCACCCAGTGCCTTGTATACAAAGGTTTCTGCCATATGATTGCTGTGCTCACGCTCGGTATAGTACAGCTTTATTCCTATACCCTTTTTACCGGCATAGGAAACAGCATTTTTTAATCTGTCCACCTCGTAAAAAGGATAATTGATAAACGGCATAATCATATTGCCCTGATGGAAAATAACGTGACTCAGTCCATTTCTTTCAGCAGTATCAATATCATTTATCTCATCCGTTAAATGATTGTTATGATGATACCTTACTGAAAATGCTTTTTTGTAATCAATCGGCTTAAGCGGTGTGATATGCATTTCAAAAATGAAATTTCTTGTCTCACCCTGTTTAAAATCAAATTCGCCTGTGTAAGCGAAAATATGGGTGCTGCCGTTTTCTTTTTCAGCTTTAATTCCGCCTTTTCCGTTATTGTCCCAAGTTTTCACAGGCGTTCTGAGCGGTAGATTTTTATAGAATATATTAATAAGAGGTCTGATATAATCCTCTGCCTTGAGTTTCAGGCGCATACCGCAGTTTACACAGCCTATATAAATACTGTCCTGCTGCTTCTGATTATCCCATTTAAAATCAACGCTTTCAGCTTTTGACGCTCTGTGTCCTAAGCCGTGCATCAGTGAAGAGCAGTCGGGAGCAATATAAAAATCAAGTGAAACATTGGTTGCTCTGAAATCCTTTTTCGGTGCGATTTTAACCGAATATTCCAATTGTCCTTCATACCTGAGAACGGATGTTATCACAGCAGAATAATCCTCATTCTCACAGGAAGTAACGGATTCAATCCGATTATTAAAACACTTTTTATCCATTACGCCGCAAGGCAGCGGATTGCCGTCAATAAGAAATTCAGCTTTTTTGCTGAAAAGCTGTTTCTGAACCGTTTCTTCAAGCTCAATTGCCTCGTTGAATTTTGAGCTTACCTGACAAGGCAAGCCGTTTTCCGAAAAGGATATTTCCCTTCCGAGAATGACTGCATTTCCGTCAACGAGCTCAGGCGGTGTATATGGAGAAACAACAGTGTCATCAATACACATATCGGAATTGAGCCAGTTGATACGCGATAATCTCCATAAATCATTATATCCGTTATTCTCAACAGGACTGGATATAATGTTGAACAGTGCTTCAAAGGTGCACTCCTCATTTTCAGAAGTGATTGTAATGATACTTTTTTCCTGTCTTTTACCAAGCTTCTCCGCCTTAACAGTAAAGAATAACGGCTGTATTATATCGGCACTGAGATTGACCGTCTGATTCCTGCTTGTTCCGTATTTATCAACAAGATCCGTATTGATACACTCGATTTCAAGGTTTCCCTGTGATGAGATACTTTTGATAACATCATCTCTTTTTGAAAGCACAGCCAGCTGAAAAACGAACACCTCATTTTCAGACATCATAAATTCTGCAGAACCGTCAATTCTGTGATAATCATCAAGAATACTCAGATCTTCAAAATGAATAATCTTTTCTATTCTGTCAAAAATATATAATTCCATAGTATACTCCTTTATAAATCCTGATTTTATTATAGTACATACGAGCTTGTAAATAAATTCAAAATACAGTATAATGAATACACAAATCGGAAACAGAGGTGCTGTTTATGTATCAAAGTGAATCTTTTTTTATTAAAGAACATAATCACGCCGGATTATTTCACCCGGAAATCACAAGCGTTTTTAAAATTCTTGCTGATGACAGTTATTTTCACCGATATGACGATGATGAACTGGAAAATCACCACCAAAAAACAATTGCGTTTATCAGATGCACTGACGGCAGCGGTAAAATAAGCACCGATGATGAAACGTTTATTCTTAGTAAAGATGATTTTATATTTTTAAAATTTCATAGCATCAAGGAATACAAAAGCCTTTCAAATGTGTGGGGCTACAGATGGGTTAACTTTATCACGGATACGCACACCAATGAATTCGAAACAGGAAAAATTTATAATATTCCCTTAAGTGAAAACGAAGAAGCGTGCTTTAATAAGCTGATGGCAGGCGGGCAGTGTGAATTCATACATTCCGGATATATCAATTCCTTATTCTTAAGCTATTTCTACAGCATTATGTATGAAAGCAGAATGGATAATGATGATATGCCAACAGATAAAAGCACACGTATTATCGATGAAATGTGTTCCTATATCCAGCAAAAGGTATATTCAAAAATATCAATAGACGAGGTGGCTGATTTCTTTAAAATATCCCCGAGACGGCTTCACCAGATATTCACAAAGGAATTGACTATTTCCCCCAAGCAATATATACTGAAGAAGAAAATGGAAGAGGGCTACCGCCTTTTGGTTCAGACCTCTGCTTCAATAAACAAAATTGCATATATGCTGTGCTTCAGCTCACCTTACCATTTCTCAAATGAGTTTAAAAAGACCTTTGGCCAAACTCCCAGTCAGGTAAGAAAAATGGAGCAGATGTACAACAAGGAGTAATACTATGGGTGAACTGAAAAAATCATTAATAGCAAAAACCGATGCAAAGGCAAATACCAATCAGATATTTGTCAAAGACAATTTACGTATAACAATCCTTACACCACGTCTATCCGTGTAGAAAATGGCAGCACATTTACAGATTTGCCGAGTATGGCAGTATGGTTTCGTAATTTCAATACTGAGAAAATGCAGATAAGCAATACCTCTGACACAGTTACCGTTGAAACAAGCGAGGTTATTTTTACAGTTAAAAGAGGAAAGCCTTACTGTGTTTATTTTAAAGACACACAAAAAACAGAGGTGTTTTCAAAACAAAAGAATTTAAAAGGCACGTACCGTACTCTTGACGGTACCTTCGGCAAAATTCCTCTGCAGGACGGACTTATTACAAAAAACGGTGCGTATCTCTACGATGACAGCCGTTCCATGCTGATTGATGATGAGGGGCATTTTGTCAGAAGAGCAGACAGCACTAAGGATTATTATGCCTTTGCCTATGGTAACAATTACCGTGAAACAATCAGAGCATTTTATCAGATCAGCTCCCCTGTTCCGCTTATTCCAAGATTTGCACTGGGCGTATGGTGGAGCAGGTATCACGCATATACCCAGCAGGAATACCTTGATTTGATGGAAAAATTCAGGAAAGAGGAAATTCCGCTTACCGTTGCCACAGTTGATATGGACTGGCACTGGGTTAATGTAAAAAAGCAGTTCGGCATAAATTATAACGGCTGGACAGGATACTCATGGGATAAAAACCTTTTCCCTGATTATAAAGCCTTTTTAAAGGAGCTTAAGGACAATAATCTGCATATAACCCTTAATCTTCATCCTGCTGACGGCGTACATACGTATGAGGATATGTATGATGAATTTGCGAAGGCAATGGGTGTCACCAACAAAAAGGATATTCCCTTCGTCTGCGGTAATGATGATTACTGGAATAACTACTTTGATATCCTTCACAAGCCGTACGAAAAGGACGGCGTTGACTTCTGGTGGATTGACTGGCAGCAGGGCAAAAAATCCGATGTTGACGGACTTGATCCGTTATGTGCTTTAAACCATTATCATTTCCTTGACAATGCTGAAAACGGAGAGCTCCCTCTCATTCTTTCACGATACTGCGGCTACGGCTCACACAGATACCCGCTCGGCTTCTCAGGCGATACCGATATAAGCTGGAGAGTGCTTGACTTTCAGCCGTATTTCACAATCAATGCAGCAAACTGTGCTTACACCTGGTGGAGCCACGACATAGGCGGACACCATATGGGATACCGTGATGATGAGCTGTATTTACGATGGATAGAATTCGGTGCATTTTCCCCTGTACTGCGTCTTCATTCCACAAGCTCAATGCTGCTTGGCAAAGAGCCATGGAAGTACAGAAAGGATATATGTGAAAGTGCAAAGCAGTGGCTTCGCTTCCGTCACAGGCTGATACCTTATATCTACACTATGGACTACCGCAATCATAAAGATGGTATTGCTTTATGCGAGCCGATGTACTACTCTTATCCGAATATGGAAGAGGCATTCAATGTTGCCAATCAGTATATGTTCGGCAGTGAACTGATGATATGCCCTATCACCTCAAAGGCAAGCACAAAAACAAATTTCGGCACTGTAAAGGCTTGGATACCTGAGGGAAAATACACAGACATTTTCACAATGCAAAGCTACACAGGACCTAAGGAAATTGAGCTTTCAAGAGAAATATATTCCATACCTGTTCTTGCAAAGGAGGGTGCAATCATTCCTCTATCAAATGACGAGGGCAATACCTGCGGTAATCCTGAACAGCTTGAAGTATGGGTATTCAACGGTAATAACAGCTTTACATTGTATGAGGACAACGGCAAAACCAATTACGAAGAATGCAATGTAAAAACTGAATTTGAAATCACCTCAGACAATCAGAATACAAAATTTGTTATCAAAGCTCCTGTCGGCGATACAGAGCTTATACCGGAAAGCAGAAAATACAGAATTGTGTTCAAGGATATCGTATCAGATGATATTGACGCTCCGGTCGGTACAGACATTTATCAGGACAAAACAGATGCAGTTATCGTTGAATGTGATTTTAAAACTTCTGACATTACAATTACAATAAAAAACACAAAACCTTTGCCAAAGGATACATATCAGGACAGAATCATCAATATTTTCTCACGCTGGCAGGAATGTACAACAAAAAAGAACACTGCATACAAACCATTTGAAAATACAGATGACAGAGATGAGCTTTTACGCACATTAAAAAAATCACATCTGCCGAAGGATATAAAGGTACTTATAAGAGAATGCCTTAACGAAGAATAAAAAAACACAGTCTCAAAACAAATTTGAGACTGTGTTTTTTATTTATCCTATGATTTATTCAACAAATGTTCCCTTGAAATCAGGCTCAATTAACGGAAGTCCCAGCTTTTCAACTGCATCCTTAACTACATCCTCAGTTGTCTTGCTCTTAATCGGCATTCCGATAAAGGTCATATTGTAGATTGCAAGATCCTGGAATCTTGGGGTCATTTCGTTTATAACCTTTACTGTATCATCTTCTCTGAAACAGAAAGTAAACTGTCTCACATGAGCGGTTTCAATCGGTCTTATCCACAGCTTAAGCGAGCCGTCCTCCTGCCATGAAGCCTTTGAATATGTATGATAATGCAAATCACCCAGAGTAATTTCAGAAACTCTGTATTCTCCGTCAAGTCCAACCTCTATGGTATTTGCATAATCCTTTTCTTTCCAATAGAAGGTCAGCTTTTCATCATCAAAGGTCAGTTTCATTTCATTGATTTCGCCCGGCTTATTATAAAGCATCTGCGTGATGGAAATTGTAATTACCGAAACGAATTCCGATGTTTTGCATTTAATAAGCCTGCCTGAAATCCTCTGCTCCATTTCTCTGTTTCTTTCCGTTTTCGGCAATTCCTTAACATGACAGCTGTCAATTACAGAGAGCATTTCATCATATGCCTCTTTGCTTTCAGGAAGAACCTCATAACCAAAGCACTGAGGGAAATATTTCCAGAACACCTTCATTATCTTATAATCCTCAGCCTCACCGCAATTGAGAACAACAAGAGCATCATGATCAGGGAACATAAAGCAGCGCTGTCCGAACAGACCGTCGGCACGGTAGCTATTTGCAATTTGATTTCTCCAGAACTGATAGCCGTAGCCCATCATATTGTCAATATAACCGTCGTTGACTGAATCAACCTGCTTTCTGGTGGCTTCCCTTACCCAAAGCTCAGGAATAATCTGAGTGCCGTCAATCCATTTACCGCCGTGAATATAAGGCAAAAAGAACTTTGCAAGGTCCTCACTCTTCATATAAAGACCCCAGCCGCCGGCATTATTTCCGCTGCCATCCTGTTCCCAGAATGGTTTTTCAATTCCAAGCGGTTCAAAAATTCTCGGATAGAGATAGTCAATCATACTCATACCGGTAACCTTTGAAATAATGGCAGACAGCATAAATGTATTTTCGGAAATATAATTGAACTTCGTATTAGGAGGAAGAAGGAAGGTTGCATTCATAAAATTGGCAATCCAATCCTTGTTGCCCTTTTCATCAAGAACTGTAATAAGCTTATCAGAATGCATAGTCAGAAGCATGCGTATGGTCAGCATTCTGTTAAACGGTCTTTTGCTCATAGCATATTCAGGAAAGAAATCCGCTACCCTGTCATTCAGGTTAATCAGTCCCTCAGCCACAGCAAAGCCAACCGCAGTTGAAGTAACAGACTTGCTCATTGAATAAAGAACATGGGGCGTATCTGCATTATAAGGCTTGAAAAAGCCCTGTGCACACACTTTATCGTGTCTTACAACAGTAAAGCTCTGAAGCCCAAGACCCTTCTCATTTATCTCGTTAAGAAAGGCGGTAATAACCTTACTGTCAACACCCACAGCTTCAGGGGTGGTATGTTCGAGCTGATAGTTATCTAATCTTTTCATAAATCCCTCTCCAATCGCCAGCTTATATTCATAATTTTAACACATATTGTAAAGCATTTCAATACAATTTGTATAAACAAAATATAAAATATAAATTGACATTTTCATATAGAATAGTATAATTAAGACTAAGATATTATGTCTAAAAATATGTCAATAAAAAGACAAATGATTTATCGTCATCCCTTTTTTAACATCATTATGAGGTGATTATTATTTTTAAGTATACAAAAAAACTCATATCATTCCTATCTGCTGTTATAATTCTTGTAATTATGGCAGTTCCATTTTCGGTTCAGGCAGCATCTGAAAGCACTTTAAGAAATTCCGTAGTTTCAATCGCTGAAAACGAAATTGGCTACACAGGTACATCATCCTATTCAAAATATGGTGACTGGTACGGCTATCAGGGCTCATGGTGTACTACCTTTGTGTTCTGGTGCTTTAATGAAGCAGGCAGCGACAACGGTGTCAAGCTGTTAGGTACAAGTATTCCCAACGGCGGAAATTGCAACAGTATGATAAGCTGGTTTTCAAATAAAGACAGATACTATAAACGCTCAAGCGGATATACACCAAAAGCAGGTGATCTCGTATTTTTTGACTGGAGCGGCAATGGATCCTCACAGCATGTAGGAATTGTTACAGGTACATCAGGAAGCACTGTATACACCGTTGAGGGAAACTGCTCAGGCAAGGTAAAATCAAGAACGTATACATCAAGCGGCTCAAAGCCATATAACAATATCAGCGCAATTATGGGTTACGGTGTACCAAGTTATTCTTCTTCAGGCAGTTCAGGAGGACAACCACCTAAGACAACAAAGAAAAACGCCACCACTAAAGCACACAGCAATTACGAAACAACAAAGAAGAATAATCAGCAGCAAAACACCACAAACAGTACCACAGCAAAGAATAACGAGACAACAACTGAAAAAATAACCAAGAAAGAAACAACAGAATCCATTAAACTTGACAGCCTTGATATACACGCCTCTAACTATGATCTTCAGATTGGCGATACGATTAAGCTTAACTATTCTGTCGAGCCGACCGATGCACCTGCCGTTGTAGGATATTTCTGTGACGAAGAAGGAATTATTGAAATCGGAAACAATGGTGATATAAAGGCCATCGGTTCAGGCACAGCCACCGTTGTTGTATGTGCAAACAACGAGCTTTACAAGCAATGTGACTTTACCGTCACAGAGGCTGTGGCACAGGTTACAACGAAACAAGTCAAAGAAAGAAAGGTAGTAGGCACCACGCAGACAGAGATTGTTACAACAGAAAAAAATGTTCAGACTGTGCTGACTCATATGGGTATGAATGTAAATGAACTCAGCCAGAACAAGCAACTGTATATCATACCCCTTACGATTATTGCTGTAACATTTTTCATTTCTTTTTTTGTTGCTCTGGCAAAAAGAGTTAAGCAAAAATAATACTTTATAATCAGAGGAAAGAATATGAAATTTAAAAACGGAGAAATAAAAGGTACAATAAAGAAATGGTTACTTGCATTTATTGATATGGCATTTTTTGCGTTTTCAAATTTTGCAATCTGCTATATAATAAACGGCGGAGGTTTCAGCCATTTCACTTATGACGGTGTACTTCTTAACGCCTATCATTTAATAGGTCTCAGTATTATTGTTGCAATTGTAAATTACTATTTTAAGCTGTATAAAAGCATCTGGACTTTTGCCAGCACAAAAGAAATCATAAACTGTGTTGCAGCAGCATTCTTTGATACAATTGCTCTTTATCTTGTTGATAAGCTGATATTCAAGCTCATTCTGGATCGTACAATTCTTCCGTTATACGCATATGCGCTGAACTTTATTTTGCTTATCTTCTTTTTCTGCCTTCCCAGAATCGGATATCGTATTTTACGCCGTGAATTCAGCATACACACAGTATCCAAAAAAAATCACATTAAAAACGTTATGATTGTCGGTGCAGGCTATATGGGCAATACAATTATTGACTATCTGAACTCCAATCAGTATGACAAATACAAACCGGTAGTTGCAGTAGATGATAATCCTCAGAAAAAAGGTAAAAGACTTCAGGGCATAAAAATTGCAGGCAGCTGTGATGAAATCCCTGAAATTGTGAAAGAATATGATGTGGATGAAATCATTATCTGCTTCCCTTCAGCAACCAAAAAAAGACAGAATGAAGTAACAAAAATTGCTGTATCAACAGGTAAAAATGTAAAAGCTACACCGTCAATGGAGGAGATCCTTCAGGACAATACAAAAATGCACCGCATCCGTAATATTGATATTACCGACCTGCTTGCTCGTGATGAGGTTAAGCTGGATATAAGAGTGTGCCGATACCTGATTGACAAAACCATTCTTGTAACAGGCGGAGGCGGCTCAATCGGTGCCGAGCTCTGCAAGCAATGTGCACGCTATAAACCAAAAACGATTGTTATTTTTGATATCTATGAAAACTGTGCTTTTGAGCTTGCAAATGAGCTCAGGGAATCCTATGGAGACAGCATAAGCATTCAGGTAAGAATCGGTTCAGTCCGTGATTTATACAGACTTGAGGAAGTATTTGAAGAATTCCATCCGGATGTCGTATTCCATGCTGCTGCTCACAAGCACGTACCTCTTATGGAGGACTCACCGTGTGAGGCAGTGAAAAACAATGTATTCGGCACATACAATGTTGCTTTGACTGCAGACAAGTTTAATGTGCCGAAAATGGTTATCCTTTCAACAGATAAGGCAGTTAACCCTACAAACGTAATGGGTGCTACAAAAAGAATTACGGAAATCATTGTTCAGTATATGAATGAGGTAAGCAAAACAACGAAGTATGCCGCTGTACGCTTTGGAAATGTACTCGGCTCTCACGGCTCCGTTATACCGATATTCAAAAAGCAGATTGAAAAAGGCGGTCCTGTACGTGTAACACATCCGGACATTACAAGATACTTTATGACTATACCTGAGGCAGCTCAGCTCGTATGCCAGGCAGGAGGTCTGGCCAAAGGCGGAGAGGTATTTGTGCTGGATATGGGAGAGCCTGTTAAAATTATGGACCTGGCTGAAAATCTTATCAGACTGTCAGGCTTTACCGTTGAGGAAATAGGAATTGAAATAACAGGACTTAGACCCGGTGAAAAGCTCTATGAGGAGCTTGCAATGGAGGATGAATTAAAAACACGTCAGAAAACTGCCAATGAAAAAATCTTTGTGAATAAGCCTGTTGTAATTGATAAAGAAGAGTTTGTACGTATGATTGACAGCTTAAGTGAGATTAATGATGATAATGTCCGTGAAAAACTTCAGCAGTTTGTATCAAGCTATCATCCTGCCGAAAACTAATATAACCGATTCATCTTTGGAGAGTCAGATCATTTTGGAAGATAAAAGCAATACAGAAAAATCCGGATTAAAAAAAATAAAAAAGAATAGAAATTATTATACATCGTACCCCAAAATGGTGGCACTGAGCTTCTTTGCAATTATTATTATCGGTACAATTTTACTGATGCTGCCTGTTTCGATAAAGGAAGGCAGTGTAAGCTTTTTGGACGCACTGTTTACAGCTACCTCCGCCACCTGTGTAACGGGCTTAGTTGTATTCGATACGTTTACGAAATGGACGCTGTTTGGTCAAATTGTAATACTATGTATGATACAGATTGGCGGACTGGGATTTATTACAATCATCACAATGCTTTCAAGGTTTTTGAAAAAGAAGGTCAGCCTGAGAGAAAAGCTGATGCTCAAGGAAAGCTTTGGCAGTATTCCTACAGGAGACTCAAAAAAAATTGTCAGAGTTGTGCTTGGCGGAACTGTGATTTTTGAGGTTCTCGGAGCGGCAATATTATGCACGCAATTCATTCCGGATATGGGATTAAAAAACGGACTTTACACCTCCGTATTTCTTTCCGTTTCTTCCTTCTGTAACGCAGGCTTTGATGTACTGGGAAGAATTCAGCCGGGCTCATCTCTTATAACCGTCAATACAAATCCTGTAATCCTTTTAACGATTGCGATGCTTATTATTGTCGGCGGAATCGGCTTTATCGTATGGGATGATATTGTACAGCGTAAATTCAGAATTAAAAGATACAGTCTTCACACAAAGCTCACTTTAATTACAACTGCCGTACTGCTTGTTGGCGGAACAATACTCTACTATATTTTTGAACACAACAACACCTTTTCGGATTTTTCAGAAGGACAAAAAGTATTAAATGCTTTCTTTGCCAGCACAACGCCTAGAACTGCAGGCTTTAACAGTGTGCCGAATGCAGAGCTGTCGGCTCCGTCAAAGCTGATAACATATATTCTGATGCTTATAGGCGGTTCAACAGGCTCTACTGCAGGCGGTATAAAAACAGCTACAATCGCCGTACTGTTTTTATGTGCTGCAGCAACGCTTCGCAATTCAAGAGAAATTGAAATTTTCGGAAAAAGAATTACTGTTGATGTAATCAGAAAAGCTGTATCCATTGTAATCATCAATCTTACAGAGGTATTCATAGCATCAACTATTATAACAATATGCCAGCCTGAGCTTTTATACTCCGACATTCTGTTTGAATGTATATCTGCAATCGGAACGGTAGGTATGAGCACAGGAATCACGTCATCGCTGGAGCTTTTGCCTAAGATTATAATCACTCTTATGATGTTTGTGGGCAGAATCACATCTCTTGTTTTTGCATTTATGTTTATTCTTGAGACAAACAAGAATGGCAGCAGAAGCTCACAGAAACCGAAAGGCAATCTGTTTATCGGATAGTATAGTTTAGCAAACTGAATATCGACAGCCTGAAGATGCAAAAAATAGGCATAACTGCACATTTTTTCTCTTGCCATACGACAGTATGCCTGC
>UQVI01000016.1 GCA_900544515.1 uncultured Oscillospiraceae bacterium
ATATAAATACAATTACAAAGGCAGGATTTCCAGAGAAATCCTGCCTTTGCTGAGGTAGAAACAGTAAAAACTGATTTCTGTATTAAAATAAACTCATTTCAATTATTCAGCGGCTTCGCTGCTCTTTCTCTTCTTGTATGCAACGAAAGACACTGCGATTGCTGCAGCAAGTACAACATATACTGCACCCATTACATATGCAGATTCTTCTCCGCCTGTCTTAGGAATCAGAGGATTCTTAAGAAGCTTTTTATTGGCAGATGAGTTGTTTGCGTCGGCGGAGTTTGAAGAGCCGTTATTGTTCTTCTTTCCACCAAGTCCAAAGAGGTCTTTAAGCTTATCAAAAATAGCAAGTGAACCTGAACCGCTGCTATTGCTGCTTGAATTCGTATTATCATCATCTGCCGGCTCATCAGGGTCTGCAGGCTTAACAGGCTTATCAATCGGATCGCCCTTAGTCTCACCAAGAAGGTCAAGAATCTCTCCATAAGTGTCGACTTTGCCTATCTGTGCCCAAACATCAGTATAATTTGTAACCATTGATGCAAGACCGCCGAGATTATCCGTAACAAGCTTTCTCACAGCTGCATATACATCCTTATCAGCAAATACTACATCATAAATGTAATAGAAAATTGTTGAGAAAGCAGAATCTACATCACCATTTCTAAGGATGAAATACTTGTTGAAATCAGATGAGCTTTCAACAACCTGAAGTGTACAGCAGTTCGCAAGTTTAGTCCAGTTAATCGGAGGAAGTGTAATTGTAAGCGGTGAGCCTGTAAGACCTGAAAGGTCGATAGGCTGAGAAATCATATTATTGATTGTCTGCTTGGATACATCAAGGCCACCAAGCATATCACTCAACAAACCAAAGGACTTAGCTGCCTCTTTAAGTGCGTTGTTAATCATATCGTTATCAATTACATAAGCGATACGAGGAAGAACTTTAATCAGTCCGTTAAGCGGATCCGGTGACACCACATCAACAACATCTGTAAAGAGATGGTCAATAACCGGCTTTAAGAACTGATCAGCAGCAACATAGGCGCCTTTATCTTCTCTTACCTTTTCATAATTTGCTTTATATTCTGCCTGTGTAGGAAGTCCAACCATTCCCAGCTGCTCAAGAAGAGGAATAAGGGATGCGTAAACACCTGTCTGGTATTTGCCATCTGATGTCATATAATCAAACATCTTGATATTTACATCAACATTCATAAGTCCCATTGCTTTGATTTTTCCATCAGGAGCAAGGAGGGTTGTGATAGGGCGAAGAACTGCAAGGAGAGCATCTGCAAATCCCTCACGGTTTCCCGCTTTGAAGCCAAAATCTTCAGCCGTAAATGTGACATTTGCAAGGTTAACAACCTTTTCAGTAGCATCCTTACCTTCTACTGCCTTAATCTTAGCAATTGCACCTGCATACTTGTCGCCGTCTGCTGCAAGAAAATCAGCAAGCTTATCAGTTGTTACAATCCAACTGATAATTTGACCGAGCTTGAACTTCATCTTCGTGCCCATAGCATCTACTTCAATTTCGCTTTGATCCTGAATCAGAGTAGCATAAAGGTCAAAAATAGCCTCAATGATTGATGGCTGATACAGATTATCTTTAAGTACATTATCCAAACCGTTTGAAAGGTCTATATCCTTTGCAACCAATGGAATCAGTGTGTTAGCAACAAGATTCCAGAGCTCATCAACAGCACTCTGAATACCGCCTGTTGTCCAAGCAACCTCGCTGTTTTCAGGACGAACGAATGGAGTTGTCTGGAATTTGGCAAGCTCACTTGCATAATTATTCATATCCATAATAGGATTCTGAATCAGAACATATTTATCATAAAGCTCTGATGGAATTGTAGACTTAAACTCATCCATAAGCTTATATTTAGCATAAGCCTCATTCTGAACAGCAACTGTGATCTTGTTCATATCAACAGCTTTCATAAAGTCATAAAAGCCCTTAGTTGCCACATTGACAAGCTTTTCCTTAACATCTGCAGGAACTTTACCCTGATACTCACCGCTCATAGCGTGGTATTTTTCAATAGCATCTTTAACAACAGAGTCTGTGAGCTTATTCTCATCAACTTTACTCATAAACTCAACAAAAACATTCAGTCTGTTGTTATTTACCACATTCTGCAAATCATTGACAAGAGCGTTCACATTTTTCTTTGAAAATACAATCTGATTGTCGTAAACCGTGTTAGCATCTACATCTTCATTGTAAGCATCAGAACTGCCCAATTTATAGTTAAGTGATGATGCAACATTGAGATAACTATGCCCCATAATTTTTGAAAGAACAGTGCTTGCAACAGGATTCTCAACTGCCTTGATTGCAGCATCAACTGCATCAATTTCAGCCTCTGTTACCTTTTGTGCATTAAAGTTCTTCATACCTGTCTCATAAGCAAGATTTGCAGCCTTCTTGAAAGAATCTCCGAAAACAGGAGCAAAAAGTTCTATAACCTTTGTATATGCTTCTTGTCCGTAAGGAACACTCTCTGACATAAATTTTGCATTTACATCTTCATATGCAGTTTTATATGTAACAGCACTATGATTAGATTTCCATGCTCTCTTTCCGCTGCTTCCGCTCATAAATGTAGAATAGCTTGGAGCTGAAGGATCATTCTTACCGGCCTTATCCTGATAATAGTTGAAAGCAATTCTGCCGATATTGTCAGTAAGATAGTTGTTATCCGTTGTAGGAGTCATCTGATAGAAATAAAAAGCATCACCATTTGGATAAATGATATTAGCAAACTCTACACCTGTAGGTGTCAGAGTTGAAATGGCATCAACAGTGTTTTCAAAATGTGCATAACCTGCTGTCTTCTTCTGGAAATCGAAAGAAGAATTGAAAAGAACATCATCTACCTTAACATAAATTTTGCTCATAACATCAATTGCCTGCTGCCACTCCTTAGGAAAAGCACCAATCATATCAACAAGTTTATCAATACCTTTTGTGGAACCGTAAACCTTAGCATTTGAACTTGTTAAGTTTGCTTCTTCTCTGCCAACCTTTTCAGCAGCATAGTAGAGATAGAACCCATAGTACGCAACACCAAGATCAATCTTCTCATCGGCACTTAAAGCCTTAAGCTTTGCTGTTGCATTATCAAATGATGTAACGGCACTTTCATAGTTTTTGTTTGTTGGCGAGAATAATGCAGTTCTATAGTTAAAGAACTCATCAATCGCAGTTTTAGCATCAGTGACCGCCTGCACACTTCTTTCCTTAGCCTCGTCAGCAAATGCACTGAAGCCCACTGTTAATGTAGAAAGAAGAATAAGCACAGCTAAAAACAGACTGATAAAACGCCTTCCTTTTCTCATTTAAAACGTCTCCTTTACTAAACATACAGTTTGTAAAAAAAATAAAACAAACCGCTTTTTACAAATACGATTCTATCACAACTAAAATAATTGTCAATAGATTATCAAATCTTTCATTTTTATTGTTAATTATTACTATATTTTCAACACGGTTTTTGTGTATTATTTATCAATTTTTAATAACACCGTTGTAATAGTCTGAGATTTTAAAAACAGACCGATATTGGTTTGTTTTTGTTTACTTTTATATTACAATATGTTATAATATACTTATGAAAAAGAATAATGAAAAGAGACCGCACATATGAACCAAAGAGAAAAAAGTATAAACAGCATATATTATATTATCGAATGTGCCATTGAAGAATTTGCTGATAAGGGTGTTAATGTATCACTTAACAATATATGCAGAAAAAACGGTATTTCAAAAGGCAAACTTTACCACCATTTTACATCAAAAGAAGAATTGCTTTGTGCCTGCGTATGCTATGCACTTGATAATTTAAGTGAGGATATTAATGATTTTGAAATTGACGATTCCTTGAGTATTGAAGAAAATTTTCACAATTATTATAAAGCCCGAATATTATATTGGCACAAATATCCATTGCATCTGACAATATTAAGACTTGCATATGTTCTCAGAAACAGAGAATTCACCGACGAATCCATGATGAAAATAGCACAGCATAAAAAAGGCTGGGACAATGCAATAAAGCATAAGGTGCTGCAGATGATTCATTCAAAAAATTCTAAACTTAAAATAGGTGATGAAAGCTTTGCAGATCTGACAATTCTTTTATATGAAAATACATTTCAGGCTATGGAAAGTAAAGTGGTAAGAGCAGTAGTAAATCACGAAACCGAAAATGCCAAAAAGCTTTCCGACGAACTTTTGAAGCATTACGACACCATTATCTCGACTGTCCTTTATGGCATTTTCGAACAATAATCACACTCCATAAAATATTCATACAGAACAAAAAACCGCAGTATCATTCATGACACTGCGGTTTTCAACTTCCTATTCAGTTTATTCATTTTCATAGGGATACCAATATTCATCATTTGAATACTGATTATCTATACCCATAATATCGCAATATCTCTGAGGATATTTAGGATTACTGTTTTTCACAGCCTTTGAAGTGTTACTGTTTACGCTCTCACCGTTTCTTACAAGCCTTGCAACCACTACAATTCTTGCATCTGCTCTGTAATCGCCTGTATCCATTCCTCTGTAACAGGTTGAAAGGGTGAGTATTTTATCACCACTGTTAACATCAACATCTGTTTTATACAGTGTACGCTTATTCACCTCGCTGATGTAACCATTAAAATTGTCACCGCCGAGATGAGGATAGACATAGTTAAACACATATCCACCGTCCTCATTCTCATCTGCGTTTGTGATAAACACGGCAAAAATCTTCCACTGCCTGTCCTCATAAGCAGTATCAAAAAGAATCACAGGATGCTGCTTATAAAACTCTATATCATCATATTTCACAAGCTCTGAAAACATTGTGGTATCCAGCCAGTTATGGCCATAGAGGACAGTATTGAAATCCTCTGAAAAAGGATTGCACTCGGTGCTCATATAAATTGCACCGCGCTCCTCCTCTTTTTTATCAAAGTTGTGGGTAAGATAAAACTCATTATCCTCTCTCTGCACAACAGGATAGTCAATATCCGTACCGTCAATTTTAATATATCCTACAAAATCACTGTTCCTGTCAATATAGCTTTGATACTTTGATGTTTCAGATGTACTGACTGTATCAGCATTTTTTGTTGTACTGTATGCATCATCAGCTTTGGAATGAAAATAAAACACTGCAAAAATGCATGCAACTATCAGCAAAACAGGTATTATGATTCCGGCTGATTTTTTCATCAAAATATCCTTTCGTGATAAACCGGAATTTTACAGCAAGGAATAGCCATAGCCATTTGCTATTGCGTCTACCCTTTCGCCTGCCCTGCAATGGGGACAATCGTGCGGAGCATACGCCTCATATCCCGGAACATCCTCTTTTGTAAATATTGTATTAACCTCTACACCCTCTACAGAATTCACAGCTGAGAAAACGGATGTAACGCCTGCAACCTTACCGCCGTAATAAGTAACGCTTTCCATTGCTCTTGCAACCGTTTTACCGCTTGTTATACATGAAATCAGAATAACCACATCTCTTCCCTGAATCAATTTTTTAAGATTGTCGCGGAAAATAATATTGCCTGACGCATCATATTCAGGACCTAAAACATAAACGCTGTTATCAGGATTCGGATTAAGCATATTCGGACGTGAAAGCTCGTGTGCAAGATAAGCACCCAGTGCCTGTGTTTCATAAAGGCACAAAACCGTATCAACATTAATATTTCTTTCAGCGTAATACTGTGCCATAAGCATAGCAGCATCCACTGAAGCATTATGATTATGCTTTATATCAGATGTCCCAATATAATAATTCAGATGTGATGATGCAGAGATAAAGTGACCCGGCATTGCGTGAATAAACACCCTTTCATCTCTGGATGATGTTATTGTGTAAACAGGCTTATCCATAGTAAAAGCTCCTTATTATATATCTAATATAATAATTTTACATTACTTAAAGCATTTTTTCAACAAATGTATATGTACAAAATAATACGGATTATTTGTACAAAATAGACAAATGGTGAAAATGAACCGGTCAAAGTTCAGTCTGATACATTTTCACATAGGACAAAAGTATTTCTTTTTCATTCACAAGCTCATCACTGATTACCTTTTCAAGAAGAGCATTGAGAATATCCCCTATTTGCTTACCCTTAAAACCCAATGCCTTTATATCATTGCCGTTTATAGTCAGCTCTTTTACGGTAAACGGCTCACCCTCCTCAATGATTTTATTCAGCTCGCTTTGTGTTATATCCAGATTTCTCAGTTCCTGCTCTGTCATCTGAGGATTCTGCGCCAGCTTATCAGCACGCTTTACCTCAATAAGATCACGGAGTCTCTCCTCACCCACTTTGGACAACCACTTTTTAATTTTCTTTCTGTCTGTACCGATATGCATATCGTGTATCGGTACAAGGAACATCACTCTGTTATAAATTTCATTAGGAACCTTAAGCCTTTCCAATACCGTTTTTGCATATTCACCGCTTATTTTCTGATGCCCTTTAAAATGGTCTGTTCCGTTTTCATCAGTGGTTTTTGAATATGCCTTTCCTATATCGTGAAGGAGCATAGTTATTCTGAGCGAAAGGTCCTTAGGTGACTGTTCCACTGCCTTGCAGGTATGCTCCCATACATTATAAATATGCCATTTGGTATTCTGCAAAATATTGAATATCGGCTCAAGCTCCGGGATAATAACAGCAATTACGTCTCTGTATTCAACAAGAACTTGAAACACATTATCGCCCATAAGCAGTTTGGAAAGTTCCGTAAATATACGCTCTGCTGAAACATTTTTCAAAAGCTCTTTATTATTAAAAATAGCTTTTTTCGTTTCAGGCTCAATATCAAATGATAAAACAGCAGCAAATCGGATTGCTCTCATAATCCTGAGCGCATCCTCCTTAAAACGTTTATCTGCATCACCGACTGCACGTATCCTTTTATTTTCTATATCTTCTTTTCCGCCGAATAGGTCAACAAATCCGCAACTGTGGTTATATGCAATTGCATTTATTGTAAAATCTCTTCTGGACAAATCCTCTTTAATATCTGTAACAAACTCAACATTTTCAGGATGACGGCTGTCCTTATAATCTCCGTCCGTGCGGTAGGTTGTTATTTCAAAATTTTCACCCTCCAGCAGGGCAGTGATCGTGCCGTGCTTAAGTCCGGTTTCAATAAAGCTTATATGCTCAGCCTGCAGTACCTTTTCGGTTTCCTCAGGCTTTGCAGAGGTGGTTATATCCACATCATCACAGGGATTATTCATAATATAATCACGCACACAGCCGCCGACAGCAAATGCCTCATAGCCTGCTTTTTCAAGTGAAGAGATAATTCTTTGTGCTCCGTCTGATATTGTCATAATCCCACCTGCCTAAAATTGTTATTTGTATTTTACCATAAACAGCACAATAATACAAATATGAAAAACTTTTTAACTTATCTGATTGCGGCACTGATAGGCGGCTGCGGTTACTGCTTAATTGAAATCATATACAGAGGAAGAACACACTACTCAATGTTCTTTGCAGGAGCAATTGTGCTTACCACGTTTTACTATATCAGTAAAAATTACGAGCTGCCGTTATGGGCAAAATGCCTTGCAGGTATGATTATCATAACAGGAATTGAGCTGGTATTCGGCATCGTATTCAACATCATTTTAAAAGAGCAGGTATGGGATTATTCAAACGTACCGCTGAACTTCTTAGGTCAGATATGTGTACCCTTTTCCCTGATATGGTTTGTCCTTTCAGGGGTTGCCTTCAAGGTGCTTGAAAAGGTATAAATCAGATTTTATATTTATTCAGATACATTTCAAAGGACTGCATAAAGCTCTGATTAGAATTGCTCTTTGCGCCCTTAAGATACCGATGTGTCTGATAACTGCCCTGCGACAGCTCAATGATACAAACCGCAAGATTGGAGCAATGGTCCGCAATTCTTTCAAAGGAATTGACAATATCAAAAAACAGCATACCATTCTCAACACTGCATTCATCCTTCTCCATTCTTTTAGCGTGTCTTGACCTTAGCTGTGCCTTCAGGTTATTTATAACCTGTTCAAGAGGTTCAACCGTTGCAGCAAGCTGAGTGTCATCATTAATAAAAGCCGTAACTGCCTTCTCCATAATTTCCTTTACGGCACTGCTCATCACCTTAAGATCAGCATTTGCATCCTCAGAAAAATGTATTTTATCCTTGTGCATCTGCTTTTTAATTTTAAGAATATTTGCGCCGTAATCCCCTATTCTTTCAAAATTACCGATTGCGTGATTGAGCTTTGAAATTTTAACCGAATCATCAACACTCAGGTCCATTGAACTGATTTTAACAAGATAGGTTTCCAGCTCATCCTCAAAGGCATCCAGTCTTTTTTCATTTTCCTTAATCTTTGCCTGCTTGGTATTGGAGTATGCTTTAATAAAATCAATGCAAAGCATAATATTTTCCTTTGCAAGCAGTCCCATTTTATCACATTCTTCCTTAACCTTGTCTATGGCAAAGGATGGGGAAATAAGAAATCTTTCCTCTACGAGAGAAGTCTCTGTTTCCTTATTATTGTCACACACAATAAGACAGGCAAGTTTTTCAAGCTGTTTACCGAATGGGAAAAGTACAATTGTTGCAAAAACATTGAAAGCAGTATGAATAACGGCAATATCAGCCGCACTTACACTATTTTCTATAAACGGCAGTTTAACAATATAATTCACACCGTAAAACAGAATCATAGCAAGTACAACACCTATTGTGTTGAAGGCAAGATGAACTACTGCTGTTCGTTTTGCATTTTTGCTTGTGCCTGCCGATGAAATCATAGCAGTAATACAAGTGCCTATATTCTGACCTAAAATAATCGGAAAGGCTGATGAAACCGTGATGCCGCCTGTAACAGTCAGTGCCTGCAATATACCTACTGATGCAGATGATGACTGAATCACTGCTGTAAGCAAAGCACCGGCAACAACACCCAAAACAGGATTGGAGAATTTCGTAAGCAATCCTGTAAAAGCAGGAACATCCCTAAGCGGAGCAACTGCACCGCTCATAGCCTCCATACCGAACATTAAAACGGCAAAACCTAAAAGGATAGAACCGACATTTTTCTTTTTCTCACTTTTGCAAAAACTATAAAGTATAATTCCTATGAGTGCCAGAACAGGCGTAAAGGACGATGGCTTAAACAGACTGATAAACACATTTGAGCTTTCGATGCCTGTAAGAGACAATAGCCAGCTTGTAATAGTTGTACCTATATTAGAACCCATTATGATTCCTATAGCCTGACTGAGCGACATAATTTTCGAGTTAACAAAGCCCACAGCCATTACTGTTACTGCAGAAGAGGACTGAATCACAGCAGTAACACCGGCACCCAAAAGCAAGCCTTTTATTCTGTTATTCGTCATCTTTTCCAGTATAGTTTCAAATTTACCGCCGCCGAGCTTTTCAAGAGATGCCCCCATATAATTCATACCGAACAGGAACATAGCAAGTCCACCCACTAAAGTCAAAACATTAAACACATTCATTTTTATCACCTCAGCTGTATATTAACGCGGTACAATTAAATGCTGATTTAGTTTGTGTAAAATTATGGTAAAGTATTCAGTTTGATTAAAACTCTCTTTTTTTATAAAACTGTATTGATATAAGTAAAGATATGCCAATAAGTATCGCCGCTGCTGCTGCAATTAAAAATGAATATTTGCTCGGCTCAAATTCACTCTCAACAAGCACTCCCTCTGAGCTGTTGAGTGCGGATAGTACATTTATCACAACAGCCATTGTTGAAATGATTATAATATTAATAATTCTTCCCTTTAAGTAGCCGAATCTGAATATAATCGGCAGGACAACTGTCGGTGCTATCGTACCGCAAAACAGCATTATGGATATAAGACTGATCGTATATGAAATACTTAAATTACAAGTAACTGCCAGCACAATGCTTTCAATCAGAACAACGGGCACAATGAATATAATCAAAAGAATATATTTTTCCAGCACAATCTTTGTCCTTCCGATTGGAAGGAGAATTTCGTACTTATTCCATTTGTGAGCTTCATCGTATGCCATTACTGTTATCGGCAGCATTGAGAATATTGCTGCTGAATAATATGCAAAGTACATTGAAGAAGCTTGGGAAACGGCAGATATTATAAAAAATAACAATCCTATAGGCAAAAGCATCAGGCAATGCTTTTTTATCATTATAAAATCTTTAACAAGTAAACCCTTCATCTTTCATACCCTCTTATCATATAAACAAATAAATCCTCAAGATTTATAGGTATCAAATTTATATTTCCTTTTACCGCACTCTTTTTCACAACTGCACTTACACCGTATTCATTTTTTCTGATACCGAGAACAGACGACTGTTCAAAATCGTTTATCTCATCTTCCGTACACTGAATGATGCAGTAGTTATTAAGGAGTTCGTCCTTCTCTTCAAACAGAATTAATTTACCTTTATGCAGAAAGGCTATATAATCACAAAGCTTTTCAAGATCGCTGACGATGTGTGACGAAATCAGAATAGAATGATTTTCATCTCTCGTAAAATCATAGAAGATATCCAATATTTCATCACGCACAACAGGATCAAGTCCGCTGGTTGCCTCGTCAAGAATCAGCAGCTTTGCATTGTGTGAAAGTGCAACGGCAATATACAGCTTCATCTTCATTCCCTTTGAGAAATCCTTTATTTTCTTGTTTAAAGGCAGCGAAAACTTTTTTAGGTAAGAATAGTATTCGCTCTCATTCCAGACAGAATAAACATTTTTAAATACAGCATTGATTTCGTCTGCATTAAAGCTTTCGGGCAGACCGTTCTCCTCCATAACAACGCCGATATCCTCCTTTGACACGGATTTATAATCCTGTCCGAGTATGGAGATACTGCCGCTATCCTTATGAACCATATCAAGAATGAGCTTTATGGTTGTGCTTTTTCCTGCTCCGTTTTCACCGACCAGTCCCAGAATATATCCACCCGGAAATGCCAGATTCAGATTATCTATTTTAAAGCCCTTATAGGATTTGTTTAAATTTGTTATTTCAATCGCATACATTGTTTAATCACCCACCATAATATCAATCATATCAATGATATCCTGCTTACTGAGATTGCAGGACGCTGAAAGCTGAATAATTTTATCTATATAGTCCTCAATTTTCTTAAGATTCTCTTCTCTTAAAAGCTCTGTATTCTTCTGTGCTACAAAGCAGCCTTTTCCTGCAACGGTATAAATAAAGCCGTCGTGCTCAAGCTCATCATAGGCACGCTTTGTTGTGATAACGCTTATCCTTAAATCCTTTGCAAGATTTCTTATAGACGGCAGCGGCTCATCTTCACAAAGTGTTGAATTAATAATCTGCGCTTTTATCTGATTATAAATCTGCTCATATATCGGAATTCCGCTTTTATTATCAATAAAGATATGCAAATCATCGCCTCTCTTCTTGTTTACTGTATATCTACAGTATATACAGTTAAAACAGATTTGTCAATAGAGAATTCAATTTATTTTATGAAAATATCTGACAATATTTTGGACATATTAATAATACAGAAAAATGATAAAGGTGATTTTATATGAAATACGTTTGTGATGTATGCGGCTGGGAATACGATGAAGAAAAGGGATACCCTGAAGGCGGAATTGCTCCCGGTACAAAATGGGAGAACGTTCCTGACGATTTTCAGTGCCCCCTTTGCTTTGTGGGTAAAGACCAGTTTTCAGAAATGTGACAAACAAAAAAGCAGGCAGTCAGAGAAAGACTGTCTGCTTTTTGTTATTTACTTAAATACGATTTTAACAGGATTTTTCTTATTGAACTTTTCAAGCTCTTCCATAAGCTGCTTATGCTCATCCTCATTCAGGAGCTCACGCTCTTCAGGATAGTCCCAGCGTTCAAAAGGATTTTCACGGGTACAAAGCATTTTTCCGTCAGCGAGCACCCAAGTAAAGGCCAATATCTTTCTTTTATTTTTTACATAATAAAGGACGCCTTCACTGCCCTTTGATACATTTTTGAAATAAGCAAGTCCCTTTGCCTCCTTCATAATGATCCTTACCTGCTGGTCAGGAGGGAGATTACGAAACTGGTGACGGTTAATCAAAGGAAAAACAATGATTCCAAGTACAAGTATAACAGCAATTATTATAACAATCTGCATTGCAGACATCACTGCACCACTCCTATTGTAATAATTTCAAACGGCTTATATTCGATAACATCGGTTTCGCCCTCAACCTCTTCAAGCATATTGAGGAGCTTAACCTTTCTGTCAAGCCTGATTTTACCGCGTTTACCGTCCTGCTCTGAAAGGCGGATAACAGTCATTGTGCCGTCTTCAGACTTTTTCATTGCCTGCATATAAAGAGGAGCAAAGCATTCTGCGTTATAATAAACATCTGCTTTTACAAGCGGAATATTATACTGAAATGCAATATTATTAATACCTGCATCAACGGCATTTTTACTGTGCGGCATAATCATATAGCAGAAATTATGATGACCGATATCACTTGTCACGTCAGGACGTATTGTGGCACGAAGCAGTGACAGGGACATTGTATGATTATCAAAGCCGATACCATACTTACCGTCGTTTATGAGTGCAACACCGCCGTCAGTCTCTGCCAGGTCTGCCCATTTATGATGACAGGTTTCAAAACGTGCCTGCTGCCAAGTGGTATTCTTATGCGTATCACGTTCAATAAAGCCTGCTGAGGTATCGCAAAGTGCCTTACGTGTCAGAACATTGCAGCCAAACTCAGCCTTTGCCAGCTTATGCTTTTCGTTCCAGTCAACAATATTTTCAACCTCAATACCCCTGCTGCGTCTGAATACACGAATCAGCATGGTCCAGCTTGATTTATCGGTTTTAAGAACGGTCTTAAAGGTTGCACTTTCTCCATCCTGCTCACAAAGAGCAAGAGGCTCACTCACCCTGATTTCAATCTGCTTATCCTTGTAGTTTGGCAGGATATCCCAAGCATCATAGTTGCCCGGACAGTCTGTATATATCTTAAGTTTGTTGAAATCACCGTCTGCCCATTCCCTGTCATTCTCCTTGTCAAAGAGCGATGCAATTGAGCCGTCGGCATTAAATCTGATAGAGTAATATGGTGTTTCAACCGTATCACCGACGGTTATCCATTCACCCTTGAATTTGTTCACTCTGATGCCTGCAGATGAAAGTGCAGGAATATTCGGAACAACCCAGTTACCCTTTTTGCCATAACGTGTGGCAGTGCCCCTGTTATTCGGAATGAAGGTAAGTGCGTCACGCTTAAAATTGAGTGTGTTGAAATACTTTGAGCCTGTGCCGATAATTTTATCCAGTCTTTCCTCAATCTCCTTATAATCTGCCATTGCATCCTCATAAACAGGATGAATATGAGAGCCGGGCAGAATATCGTGGAACTGGTTAATCAGCAGCTTTTTATAGATATCGGTAATTTCCTCTGTGTTATTCTCACCGCGAAGAACGGAAAGCATTTCCGCATCTCTGAGCTTATACTCGAGTCGGCGGTTGGCACGCTTCATATTTGATTTCGTTGTAAAAGTACCGCGATGCATTTCAAGATAAAGCTCGCCGTCCCATGTTTCAAGGCTGTCATTATTTTTCAGATTTTTCTCAAGAAACTCAGCACCGCCCATATGTTCGCACTTCGGCATAATGGAAAGCTTATCAAATCTGTGCATAAGCTCAATCATTTCTTCAGTACAGCCTGAGCCGCCGTCACCGTAGCCGAACATATTCATTGTCTGTCCACCGCTGTCCTTATCAATATATGCCTCCCAGTTTTCCTGAATCTGTGACGGCATATTCCAGGTAATGAAATGGGTTGGCGGAACACAGGCAAGAACGTCTGTGCCGTCAATACCCTTCCAGATAAAGTTGTTATGCGGAAAGCGGTTTGTATCGTTCCAGGTTGACATCTTGTTTGACACAAAATAATCCACACCGCTTTTCTTTAAAATCTGAGGCAATATCCAGCTATTGCCGAACACATCAGGCAACCACGCATTATGAACGGTTTTACCGAACATTCTTTTATATGTCTGCTGACCGTAAAAACACTGGCGAATCAGAGACTCGGCAGAAGGGACATTGCAATCAGGCTCAACATACATTGCACCCACTGGCTCAAACTGACCGTTTGCAACCTTTTCCTTAAGCTCGGCAAATACATCGGGATAATACTTTTCAAGCGTTTCATAAACATACGGCTGTGTATGTGTGTACTTAAAATCAGGGTACTTATCCATAAGCCTGAGCTGAATTAATACAGTACGCAGATTCTTCTGCACCGCATGGATTCTGCGCCAGTAATAAGCAATATCAAGGTGAGAATGTGCAATCAGTGCAACGTCACCATTGCCCTTATAATTATCATTGGCAAATACAACATCATTCAGATATTTCTGACAGTCCTCAACGCCTGTAAGCTCATCACTGTCAAAGTCGATTAAATTTATTGCGTTGTTAAGCTCTTTGTTGAGAAAATTCCTGTAGTCCTCATTGAACAAATCACTTTTAGCAATATCAAGCAAAAGTTCAAAATCCCATACAAGATCCTGTACAGCGTGATTCACGGTACAGATATATGCACCCTCAAAAATCTGACGGCAGCCGCGAACGGAAAGGGACTCCGGATTACGCTCATCATCCGGCTTTGAACGGTTATAACCCATCATCTCAAAATGAAGCGTCTTTTTATCATCCACATAAGGTGAAAGGAGCATACGCTCTCTGTTTGGGTCAACACCGCCAACGTATTTACCGTTTACCTTCACGCAGATTTCAGCCGCTGTTTTCAGCGAGAACCAGAGTTCTTTACCCTGAAGCTCCTTTGGAACATCTACATCGGCTCTAATAAATGCTGTACCGTCAGGTGTGAAATACATATCACCTTTATTAAGAGGTCTGTAATCCTCGCTGTAATATTCAAACTCCATTTCTGAAATTTGACGTGCATCGCGAATCATAAGATTCTTGATTTCCCATTTACTGTCGTATATATAACGCTTAAGCCAGCCGAAGCGCAAATCAGTCCATTCCTCCGGACGCATTGAACGTCTGACTACTTTAATATGTGCCATGCTTCAATACCCCCTTACATATCCTGAAAGTAAGGCTTTTTGCGAATGGCAATCACCTTAACATTCTTCTTTAAATCCTTTTTTATCTGCTCCTCTATCCACTGTGTACAGCGGTTAAGAATCAGACATTTCGAACATTCTCCCCTGAAAATAAGAGAAAGCTCATTGTTATCAAGTGAGACAAACTCGACCCAGCCGCCGTCGCCCTGAAGCTTAGGCTGTAAAACAGTTTCAACATAATTCTGTACTTTATTCATAACGTCCTCCAAATAAAAATGAATTTGAACTGTTATTCGTTAATTTTACCGTAAAGGCATTTTGTATTTTCCTTTTCAATAACCAATCCGCAGTAGTTGCACATAATACATTTTGCCTGTCTCTGACTACCATTCATAAGCTTTGTAACCAAGTTCGGCTCGCAGATAAACGGTCTGCACATAGAAACGCAGTCAGCCATACCGCTACCGATAATATATTCCATATCATCAAGCCTGTGTATTCCGCCCACTGCAATAACAGGGATTGAAATATTTTGCTTAATTCTTTGGGCATTGCGGACATTGAAATTTTCAAGAGGCACCGGCTGTTTTATCATCGGATTCACAAGATTTGCCGCCTTGAGTGAAAATGCCTTTAATCCCTTTGGAAAGGATGCACAGGGCTCCTTATATTTAAAAACTGCATTCATAGGCATAACACGGCTTCGCATTGTGCTCATTCCGTCCTCAACACTGCCGCAGGAAATTTCAACGCAGTCAAGCCCTGCCTGTTCAAGACGTTTAACAATTTCAATGCTTTCGTCAATATTCATTCCATTTTTTCTGTTATCAAAAGCACTGAGCTTTATCCAGACAGGCATATTGTCTGTCCTTTCCTTAATGCCTTTAATAATAAGCTCAACGATTTTACAGCGGTTTTCAAGACTTCCGCCCCAACTGTCACTGCGTCTGTTACCGTATTTTGACATAAAGTCGTGGAGCAGATAACCGTGACCGCTATGAAGCTGAACACCGTCAAAGCCTGCTTTTTTTGCTCTTACAGCGGCAGAAACAAAATCATCTATTATCTGATAGATTTCCTGTTCCTCAAGTGCCTTAGCCTTATCCCAGTAAAAAAGATGACGCATTGCAGTGGGTGCAGCCTTCTGAACGCCGATTGCCTTTGACGATGTCTGCCTACCGCAATGGGCCAGCTGTGCAATAATCGGTGTATCATATTCATGAACAGCAGCCGTTAAAGCCTTGTAGCCGTCAACCAGCTCATCCTTATGTATTTTTAGCATTGCAGGATATGGTGACATACCGTTTTCACTGACACCTGCATAGCCCGTAATAATACAACCCACATTGTTTTTCGCAAGATAGGCATATTTGCTAATCAGCCTTTGGGTAGGCATACCATTTTCGTCAGCTAGTCCGTCATGCGTTGCAGAACGGATAATCCTGTTTTTCAGCGAAACACCGCCGATGTTTACCTTTTCAAAAATCATATCAGCTGTTGATTATATCCTTAATTTTATTTCTTATTTCTTCAAGTCGTGCGGCAGCATTCTCCCTGCTCTTATCAACAATGGAATAGTACACCTTGATTTTAGGCTCTGTGCCTGATGGACGAACTGCCATCCATGAGCCATCTTTCCAGATATATTTCAGTACATTTTCCTTTGGCAAATCACGAATACCGGTACTGAAATCAACAATTTTCTCAATTCCGTCAAAAAGTGCTTTACCGGTATTTCTGAAATTCGTCATAAGATCCTGTATTTTTTCTGCACCATCCTTGCCCTTAAGGACAAAGGAGTCAAGGAAATCAAGATAGTAGCCGTATTCATCATAAATCTCATTCAGTCCGTCAACAAGTGTCTTGCCCTGATTCTTATACCACGCAGCCATCTGGCAGATGAGCATAGACGATACAACTGCATCCTTATCCCTTGCATGTGTGCCGACAAGATAACCGTACGATTCCTCATAGCCGATAACAAACTCCTGTTTGCCTGTTTCCTCATACTTGTTAATCTTATCGCCGATATACTTAAATCCGGTAAGCGTTTCCTCAATCTGCAAGCCGAATTTTCTGCCGATATTTGCACCAAGCTCAGAGGTAACAATGGTTTTAACAAGCGTTGACTTTTCATTCAGCTGTGCTTTTTTCATTGTGAGCACAAACTTTACTAGCAGCGCACCTGTTTGATTGCCTGTGAAGAGCTTATAATCGTCACCATCTTTTACGGCAATGCCCACTCGGTCACAGTCAGGATCCGTACCCAGCACTAAATCAGCACCAATTTCCTTAGCCTTTTCAATCGCGATTGTAAGTGCATCCTTTTCCTCAGGATTCGGTGAACGGACGGTTGAGAAATTGCCGTCAGGAAGTTCCTGTTCCTTAACAACAGTAACATCCATTCCCTCCAACATTCTTCTAACAGGGATATTGCCTGTGCCGTGAAGAGGGGTATAAACAATCTTCAAATCACTTTTTTCTTCATAAAGGGACTGTTTTTTAACCTCTGCAAGAAAAGCGGAAAGCTCTTTCTCTCCGATATAGGTAATCAGCTCACTATCCTCAGCAAAAGGAATGGAGGAATAATCGGTTATATCGTTGATATATGAAATCGCATTTTTCGCATCCTCCGTGCAGAACTGACACCCCTTATCATCATACACCTTATAGCCGTTATACTCCTTTGGATTATGTGATGCGGTAAGCATAACACCTGCTGTGCAGGAAAGATAATGCGTTGTGAAGGAAAGCACAGGAACAGGCACGACCATTTCATAAATGTACACCTTTATGCCCTCTGAGGCAAAAACACCTGCTGCTGTTTTTGCAAAATACTGTGAATTGTTTCTTGTATCATAAGCAATGGCAACAGAGATATCACCGCTGTTTTTGCTCTTAAGATATCTTGCAAGACCGAGTGTTGCCTTGCCCACAGTATATCTGTTCATTCGGTTAGATCCTGCACCCATAATACCGCGCAGACCGCCTGTGCCGAACGCAAGGTCCCTATAAAATCTGTCCTCTATTTCCTTTTCGTCATACAAAGCAGCAAGCTCATATCTTGTAGCATCATCCGCAAAATCAAGCCACTGCTGATATTTTTCTTTATAATTCATAATATAAAATCTCCCGGATTTACTTAAAATACATATAATACTGACATTTAATCATAC
>UQVI01000017.1 GCA_900544515.1 uncultured Oscillospiraceae bacterium
GCGTCAGATGTGTATAAGAGACAGATCCTGCAGCGTCCTGTCAAATGAAGAAATCACTCGTTTTCCATACTGATTTTTTGGCAGACGAATGGAATATAAATACTTCCAATTGTTTTTTAACATTAATTTTTTGAAAATTCTATAGCATTTATTGATAGATTAATGACAAATATTGACTTTAGGGCAAATTATTGCTAATATTCATGTTGGTGATAATATGAATGATATGTTCTATGAATACGATACTGACAGATTTAGTCCTCTTACATACAAATATTGTGCCGGTATAAAAAACAAGCCGCACTACCACAATCAGATTGAAATGTTTTATGTTGTATCAGGAACACAGGTTGTTACCATAAACGGTCAAACCTTTGAGGCTAAAAAAGGTGATATCGTATTTTGCAATTCTTATGATATACATCAATATTATTTCAAAGCGACATCGCTCATTCTTTTTATCGGAATACCCACTTCTTATACAGCATTCTTCAATTCACATACAGCTTCAGGCAGACTGGCTGAAAATCATATACCGAAAAGCAAAGCTACAGCTGAAATATATAAGGTTATGAAAACATTTTCTACGGCAAAGCAGCATTCTTTTATGCATAATTTCGGATTAGTAAATCAGCTTTTAGGTCTGCTTTTTGAGACTGTTGGTGCTGAGTCGCAAAATAATATAAAATCACAAAATCTTATCCAAACTATTTTAAACTATATTAATAAAAATTATTGCCATCCTCTTACATTGAATACAATCGCTGACCACTGCAATTATAATCCATATTATATTTCACGAATATTCAATAAAACATTCAATTGCAATCTTAACAGTTATATCAATTTGCGGCGTCTTGAGGCTCTTACAGAAATAAAAACACAGAATCCTGAAAAATCAATTACCGAGATTGCTGCTGAAGTCGGCTTTCCTACTCAAAGAACCTTTTACAGAGTATTCAAGGAAGTATACGGCTGCACACCGAGACAGTATTTTACTCATAATCAGGAGAATACTTTTGAAAAGAAGCATAAGCAGAATAGTTCTAAAAAAAGCAAAAATACAGGGCATTCTTAACCGGATGCCCTGTATTTTTTATTAGAATTATTTTTCAACTATCTTTGCACCAAATGGTGTGAGAGCAAGTTTAGCAAGCTTAAACTGCTGCTTTCCGAAAGGGATTCCTATTACTGTAATACATAAAAGAATTCCCCATAAAAGGTGCTCCAATGCCAATGGAATGCCGGAAACAAGCAGCCATACAATATTAAACAATACAGATACTGCACCACCACCATATTCTATTTCCTTTTTAAATGGAAAAAAGCTTACAGATGCAAGCTTAAAGCATTGTTTACCTACAGGTATTCCGACAATCGTTAAGCACCACAATAAACCGACAAGACTCCAGCTTAAACCGCTGAACACTCCGCCGAAGATAAACCATAAAAAATTTCCGATTGTAGACATATTTATTTCTCCCTTAAAATGAATATCTGAAATTGATACCTTTTACTTCAAAATATTCTGCTATCAGCGATTTGTTTCAAAGCTGATATTGCGATTATACTTTTTATTATTGATATCGTCCTTAATTTAATTATATAGGAATAGATAACTAAATACAAGAGCTAAGGACCAAAACCAGCTTACTAACCAAGTATATCTCTTTCAACAATCTACAATAAATATAAAAAAGGGACAGTCAGTGACTGTCCCTTAATCTAAATGGTATATTATATCTTAAACAAGCTCAATGATGCACATCTCTGCTGCGTCACCACGACGAGGGCCTGTTTTAATGATACGAGTGTAACCACCGTTTCTTTCTGCATACTTTGGAGCAACCTCATCAAAAAGTTTCTTAGCAACGTCTTCCTTTGTTACGTATGCAAGAACCTGTCTTCTTGAATGGAGTGTGTCGTTTTTGCCAAGAGTGATCATCTTCTCAGCCATTGCACGAACTTCCTTTGCTCTTGTAACGGTAGTTTCAATCTTGCCGTTTTCTAAAAGATAAGTAACCATACCTCTGAGCATAGCCTTTCTGTGATCAGTTGGGCGGCCCAGCTTTCTGCTACCTGGCATTGAAATTCCCTCCTTTAGTCCTCTTCTTGACTAAGTCCGAAACCGAGTGAAGCAAGCTTAGCCACTACTTCGTCAAGTGACTTGCGTCCAAGATTTCTGACTTTCATCATATCTTCTTCTGATTTACCGATTAAATCTTCTACTGTGTTAATGCCTGCTCTCTTGAGACAGTTGAATGAACGAACGGAAAGGTCAAGTTCTTCAATAGTCATTTCAAGAACCTTTTCCTTGCTGTCATCGTCCTTCTCAACCATAATGTCCTGATTTCCGATTTCCTCAGAAAGATCAACAAAGAGCATAAGATGGTCATTGAGAATCTTAGCAGCAAGAGAAGCTGCCTCATCAGCCGGAATAGTACCGTCTGTCTCAATGTCGAGAATGAGCTTGTCAAGGTCAGTCTGCTGACCGACACGGGTGTTTTCAACTGTGTAGTTAACCTTTAATACAGGTGTATAAATGGAGTCAATTGCAATAGTACCGATTGGTAAATCCATTAACTGCTTATTGCGGTCACAAGGAACATATCCTCTGCCGTTGTCAGCAGTAAGCTCCATCACTACATTTGCACCTTCATCAAGATAAGCGATGTGAAGGTCAGGATTAAGAATTTCAACATCTGCATCGTGCTTAATATCGCCGGCAGTAATTTCACCCTCACCGGAAACTTCAATATAAAGTGTCTTAGGGCTTTCATCATGTATTTTCAGAATAACGTTTTTAAGATTCAGAACAATCTCAGTAACATCTTCTTTTACATGGGGAATAGTTGAAAATTCGTGTAAAACACCATCAATCTTTACGGAAGTGATTGCATAACCCGGAAGAGAAGAAAGAAGAACTCTTCTCATACTGTTTCCGAGAGTTGTGCCAAAGCCTCTCTCAAGCGGCTCAACAACAAATCTGCCGGTACTGCGGCTTCCGATAGTAGACACGTCTACAATCTCGATTTTAGGCTTATCAATTTCGATCATTTAAAAGCCTCCTAAAAAAAGTTGTATTTTGTTTTCGCTAAATAACAGCAGCAAAAGGCTATTACTTAGAGTAGAACTCAACGATTAAATGCTCTTCAACAGGTGTTGCTATTTCGTCTCTCTCAGGGAGCTTAACAACCTTTGCTTCCATAGCATCCTTGTTTACATCAACCCACTGTGGAACAGGACGTGATGCATTTGACTCAACGAGAGTCTTGAATTCATCTGTAGTTTTGCTTGTTTCCTTAACAGCAACTACATCGCCTGCCTTAAGGAGATATGAAGGAATATCAACCTTAGTGCCATTTACAGTGAAATGAGCATGGTTTACAAGCTGACGAGCCTGTGCTCTTGAGCTTGCGAAGCCTGCTGTATAAACAACATTGTCTAAACGGCTTTCACAAATCTGGAGAAGGTTTGAACCTGTTACACCAGCCTTACGTTCAGCCATAAGGAAATATTTGTGGAACTGTCCCTCAGCGATACCGTAGTAACGACGAGCAGACTGCTTTGCACGAAGCTGAAGACCATACTCTGAAGTCTTCTTTCTGTTCTGACCATGCTGGCCAGGTGCATATGAACGGCGTTCAATTGCACATTTGCTTGTATAACATCTGTCACCCTTGAGGAAAAGTTTCTTGCCCTCACGACGACAAAGCTTACAAGCAGGTCCTGTATATCTTGCCATATCAAGTAACCTCCAAGTTTATACTATACGCGACGTCTTTTTGGTGGACGACAGCCATTGTGTGGAATAGGAGTAACATCTTTAATAAGACTTACTTCCAGACCTGCTGTCTGAAGAGCTCTGATAGCTGATTCACGTCCTGAGCCTGGGCCCTTAACGTAAACTTCAACAGTCTTCATGCCACAATCAATTGCTGTTTTTGCAGCTGTTTCAGCAGCTGTTGCAGCAGCAAATGGAGTAGACTTTCTTGAACCACGAAAACCCATTTCACCGGCTGAAGCCCAAGAAACAGCGTTACCGTTCATATCAGTAATTGTTACGATTGTGTTGTTGAAGGTTGATTGAATATGGGCAGCACCACGCTCGATATTTTTCTTCTCACGACGCTTACGTGAGCCTGTGGTCTTTTTAGTAGCCATACTATTTTGTTCCTCCTACTTATTTCTTCTTATTTGCTATAGTCTTTTTAGGACCCTTGCGTGTACGTGCATTATTCTTAGAAGTCTGTCCTCTTACAGGGAGACCCTTTCTATGTCTTACGCCACGATAGCAACCAATTTCGATAAGTCTCTTGATGTCAAAAGCTGTATTTCTGCGAAGATCGCCTTCAACAGTGAGATTATGAGTAATATAATCACTGAGCTTTTTAACATCGTCTTCTGTTAAATCTCTGCAACGAGTATCCGGATTGATACCTGTTGCTTCAATAACCTTTTTAGAAGTAGTAAGACCGATACCATAAATATAGGTAAGGCCGATTTCTACTCTCTTGTCATTAGGTAAGTCAACACCTGAAATACGTGCCATTTTACAGTTTACCTCCGATTATTAATTCAGGATTAGCCCTGACGCTGTTTGTGCTTTGGATTTTCACAGATAACCATTACTTTTCCATTACGCTTAATTACTTTGCACTTTTCGCAAATTTTCTTTACAGAAGGTCTAACTTTCATTTTGAATATCCTCCTAAATATTTACTTTGAGCGCCAAATGATACGACCCTTCGTAAGGTCATACGGTGACATCTCAATTGTTACCTTGTCACCAGGGAGAATACGAATGTTATTCATTCTAAGCTTTCCACTGATGTGGGCAATAATAATGTGGCCATTCTGAAGTGTTACCTTAAAAGTTGTGTTAGGTAAAACCTCAACCACGGTACCTTCAACTTCTATCATATCTGACTTTGACATCTTATACCTCGCTGAAATAATAAAATACGATTGATGTTATCTATTTAACTGGAATCACATTACGGCGTAATCGCCAGCAATTGATTTTTATGACAAGCCCTGACGGCTTATCACCAACTCAGACTTTTGTAAGGATTACCGGACCGTTTGATGTGATAGCAATGGTATGCTCAAAATGAGCGGCCAATTTACCGTCAGCTGTTTTTACGGTCCATCCGTCTGAAAGTTGTTTAACCTTATAGGTTCCCAGATTTATCATTGGTTCAATTGCCAATGTCATTCCGGGTAACAGTCTGATACCACGACCTGCGTGACCGAAGTTTGGTACGCTTGGTTCTTCATGAAGCTTTGTACCGACGCCGTGACCGACATAGTCACGAACAACGCCGTATCCACGCTCCTCACAATAAGACTGGACTGCAAATGATATATCACCGATTCTGTTGCCGGGAACTGCCTGCTCAATACCTTTATAAAGGCTTTCGCGGGTAGTGTCCATCAGCCGCTTTGCTTCGGGAGAGCAAGTCCCAGCCGCAAATGTAGCAGCATTATCGCCGTTATAACCATTCTTAGCAGCTCCTAAGTCTATGCTGACAATATCACCCTCACGGATGATACGGTCAGCCTTAGGAATACCGTGAATCACTTCATCATTTATAGATATACATGCAGTAGCAGGAAATCCGCCATAGTTAAGAAAATTAGGTGTTGCACCATGCTTTTTAATAAACCTGTATGCAATCTCGTCAATTTCTTTGGTGGATACACCGGGCTTTACAGCCTCGCCTGCTACCATTAATGCTTCAGCCGAAATCTGGCAAGCCTCTTTCATAAGCTCAAGCTCACGACTGCTTTTTAGCACTATCATGTTAATCCTCCAACGCAGCGAAAACAAGTGCTGTTGTATCAGCAACCTCTTCCTGTCCTTCAACAATCACAAGCTTACCAAGACCCTTATAAAAATCCTTAAGTGGCTCAGTCATCTCATGATACTCTGCAAGTCTTGCTTGCACAGTTTCAGGAGCATCATCTTTTCGCTGTATAAGCTCGCCGCCGCAAGCGTCACAAATACCATCTGCCTGAGGCTTTTTATACTCAAGGTGATATGAGTTTGCACACTTTGCACAAACACGGCGACCGCTCATTCTCTTAGTGATGGCTTCGTCAGACACTTCAATGTCAACTACCTTGTCGATGTCAACATTTGCATCCTCAAGAGCCTGAGCCTGAGGAATCGTTCTTGGGAAACCATCAAGAATGAAGCCGTTCTTACAATCATCTTCTTTAAGTCTGTCCTTGATAATACCGATTACAACCTCATCAGGAACGAGCTGGCCGGCATCCATAAACTGCTTAGCCTTAAGACCCATCTCTGTGCCGTCTTTTACAGCAGCACGAAGAATATTACCTGTTGAAATTGCAGGAATACCATATTTTTCAACAATCTTTTCTGCCTGAGTACCTTTGCCGGCACCCGGAGCACCGAGAAGAATAAGTTTCATTTTACAATATCTCCTTACACATTAATCAAGGAAGCCCTTATAATGACGCATCATCATCTGTGATTCAAGCTGACGAACTGTCTCAAGAGCAACACCGCACATAATGATGAGTGATGTACCGCCGAGTGAGATTGTCATACCGCCGTCGCTTCCGCCCTCCGTGAGCGGCTGAATAGCAAGATCACAAATAAGTGAATAAATAATCGGGAACAATGCGATAACTGAAAGCATCAATGCACCGATAAGGGTAAGCCTTGAAAGAACTCTGAAAATATAATCAGATGTCGGTCTTCCAGGTCTGATACCCGGTATTGCACCATTATTCTTACGAAGATTATTTGCCATTTCAATCGGATTGTACTGAATTGTACTGTAGAAATAAGCAAAGAATATAATCAGCAGGAAGTACATTAATGCATACATCCAGGAGTCGCCTGTAAATGCATTAAAGAATTTTTCCCAGAAAGTACCTTTATACTTATCTTCTGAAAGGAACATCTGAACAGTTCCCGGAAGAGAGAGAATGGATGAAGCAAAGATTACAGGAAGTACGCCACTCATATTAACCTTGATAGGCATATGAGTTGACTGACCGCCCATCTGCTTTCTGCCAACTACACGCTTTGCGTATGTGATTGGAAGTCTTCTCTCTGAATTATCCATAAATACGATGTATGCGATCATAAGAAGGAAGATTACGCATACAACCGGAACAAGAATTCTGTAAACAACTCTTCCGGTATTAAGATACTGGAATAACTGCTGAATAAGAGTTGGGAAACGAGATACAATACCTGCGAAAAGAATAATGGAAATACCATTACCGATACCGCTTATTGTAATCTGTTCACCAAGCCACATGATAACAGCTGTACCTGCAGTAAGAACCAATATGATAACTACAGCCTGAAATACAGCATCGAAGCCTGTAAACGCATTACCGTTTACATCTGTCATCAAATAGTTGTTCGCACGAAGATAGAAGAAATAAGCAAGTGACTGAAGTAAGCCAAGAGCTACAGTTACGAAACGGGTGATAGAAGCAATCTTCTTTCTGCCCTCTTCGCCTTCCTTCTGCAATCTTTCAAGTGCAGGAATTGCAACTGCAAGAAGCTGCATAATGATTGAAGAGTTGATGTACGGAGTGATTGACATAGCGAAAATTGTTCCGTAAGTAAACGCACTACCTGTCATCAAGCTCATATATGTGAGTATTGTGTTTCCTTTACCAACACTGATTTCATCAACGATGTTGAGGAAAGGTACTGGAATGACTGAACCTATTCTGAAAACGAGGATAATAAATGCAGTAAACAAAATCTTTTTACGGATTTCTGCTACTTTCCACGCATTTACAATGGTTTTAATCATTTAAAGCACCTCCACCTTACCACCAGCAGCCTCAATCTTTGATTTAGCTGACTCACTGATAGCTGTTACCTTAACGGTAAGAGCCTTTGTGATTTCACCTTTACCAAGAATTTTAACTCCATCAAGTGTCTTTTTAAGGACACCTGCATCGATAAGAGCCTGTGCATCTACTGTAGCACCGTCTTCAAATCTGTCGTTAAGTGTTGAAAGATTTACAATTGCATACTCAGTTGCAAAAATATTGTTGAAACCTCTCTTAGGTACACGTCTCTGAAGCGGCATCTGACCACCCTCGAAACCGGGACGTCTGCTGTAGCCTGAACGTGACTTCTGTCCCTTCTGACCTTTACCTGAAGTTTTACCCTGTCCTGAAGCGGTACCTCTACCGATTCTCTTTACGCTCTTCTTAGAGCCCTCTGCAGGAGAAAGTTCATGTAATTTCATATCTGCACCTCCCCTTATTCTTCTACAACAGTTACAAGGTGAGCAATCTTAGCGAGCTTACCCTGTGTCTGAGCATTGTCAGGCTGAACTGTTACATTGCCGATTTTACGAAGACCAAGTGAGTGGGCGGTGGCAATCTGGTCTGCTTTACTGCCGATTAAGCTCTTTGTAAGCTTGATTTTAATGTCTGCCATTGTTCCACCCTCCTTAACCTAAAATTTCTTTGGTTGATTTGCCGCGAACTGCTGCAACCTCGTCAGCTGTTCTAAGCTTGCTTAAACCATCAATTGTTGCTCTGACAACATTGCAAGGATTATTTGAGCGGATAGCCTTTGTTCTTACATCCTTGATACCAACTGTCTCAACAACAGCACGAACAGGACCGCCGGCGATAACACCGGTACCCTTTGGAGCCGGCATAAGTAAAACTTCACCTGCGCCAAATTTACCCTTGATTTCATGAGGGATTGTTGTTCCCTTAAGAGCAACCTTAATTACATTTTTCTTAGCGTCTTCAATTCCCTTACGGATAGCATCCGGAACCTCACCGGACTTACCGATACCGAAACCTACAAGACCATTGCCGTCACCAACAACTACAAGAGCTGAGAACTTGAAAATTCTACCACCCTTTACAGTCTTTGATACACGGTTAATTGTTACTACTCTTTCTTCAAGCTCCATTGAAGATACGTCAATCTTTGCCATAAAAATTTACCTCCTTCGTTAGAACTTAAGTCCGCCTTCACGAGCGCCGTCAGCAACTGCTGCCACACGTCCGTGATAAACGTAACCGCCGCGGTCAAATACGCATTCTTCAATGCCCTTTGCCTTAGCTCTGTCTGCTAATGTCTTACCAACAGCCTTAGCTGCCTCTACGTTGCCGCCGTACTCTTTGAAGTCCTTCTCAACTGTTGAAGCTGATGCAATTGTTACACCTGCTACATCGTCGATTAACTGTACGTAAATATTGCTGAGAGAGCGATATACGTTAAGTCTTGGACACTCAGCAGTACCGCTGATTTTGCCACGTACTCTTGTGTGGCGCTTCTGTCTTGCCTTATTGGCATCCTGTCTTGAAACCATTGTATTTCACTCCTTCCCTTATTTCTTACCTGCTTTTCCTTCTTTACGACGGATATGCTCATCTGAGTACTTGATACCCTTGCCCTTGTATGGCTCAGGTGGTCTCTTTTCGCGAACCTGAGCTGCGAACTGTCCAACCTTCTGCTTATCAGCACCGCTGATAACAATTGAAGTTGCTGACGGACACTCAATCTTAATCCCCTCAGGAGCTTCCATGATAACCTGATGTGAGAAACCAAGATTCATTACAAGATTGTTGCCCTGTAACTGAACACGGTAACCAACACCGTTTACCTCTAATGTCTTCTTAAAGCCTTCTGTAACACCTGTTACCATATTAGCAATAAGTGTACGGGTAAGACCATGAAGAGATCTGTTTTCTTTCTGATCGTTAGGTCTGCTAACGATAATCTCGCTGCCTTCAACACTGATAGCCATGTTTGGATGTGCATCCAATGAAAGAGTTCCGTTCGGACCCTTAACGGTAACAGTGTTTGCGTTGATATTTACATCAACACCAGCAGGAATTGTAATAGGTTTTAAACCGATACGTGACATCCTGACTGTACCTCCTTACCAAATGAATGCTAAAACTTCGCCACCAACATTTTGTTTGCGAGCTTCTCTGTCTGTCATAATGCCCTTTGAAGTAGAAACGATTGCAACACCGAGTCCCTTCATAACCTTAGGCATATCCTCTACGTTTGAGTAAATACGAAGACCCGGCTTTGATACTCTGCGAAGACCGGTAATAACCTGGCTCTTGCCTTCGCCGTACTTAAGTGTTACACGAATAACACCCTGCTTGCCATCCTCGACTACTTTAAAGTTTTTGATATATCCTTCATCAACAAGAATCTGAGCAATTGCCTTCTTCATGTTTGACGCAGGAATATCTACTGTATCGTGCTTTGCTGAATTTGCATTACGAATTCGTGTAAGCATATCAGCGATTGGATCTGTAATATGCATTGATAATTCCTCCTTATTAGATTAGCAATTCTCAGTTCTTACCAAGATGATTTCTTTACGCCAGGAATCTCACCCTTATGAGCAAGTTCTCTGAAACAGATTCTGCATACACCATACTTACGAAGGTAAGCGTGAGGTCTACCGCAGATTTTGCATCTGTTGTACTGTCTTGTTGAATACTTAGCAGGCTTAGCAGCCTTAACTTTCATAGATGTTTTTGCCACGATAATCCCTCCTTACTCTGCAAATGGTGCGCCCATTAACTTAAGAAGCTCACGAGCCTCTTCGTCAGTGTTTGCAGTTGTTACCATGATGATGTCCATACCACGAACAGCATCAATCTTATCATAATCAATTTCAGGGAAAATTAACTGCTCCTTAACGCCCATAGCATAGTTACCACGACCGTCAAATGAGTTAGGATTAATTCCTCTGAAGTCACGAACTCTTGGAAGTGCGAGATTGAAGAATCTCTCAAGGAATTCATACATTCTGTCACCACGAAGTGTAACCTTAACACCGATTGGCATACCCTCACGGAGTTTGAAGTTAGCGACTGATTTCTTCGCACGGCAAACTACCGGTCTCTGACCTGTAATTGTCTGAAGATCTGTGATGATAGCATCTACAACCTTTGAATTTTCACGAGCTTCGCCGCAACCAACATTGATAACAATCTTGTCAAGCTTTGGGATTTGCATAACAGACTTGTATCCGAATTTCTTCATCAATGCAGGTGCAATATCGTTCTTATAAGTTTCTTTTAATACTGCTGCCATTGTTATGTTCCTCCCTTACTTAAAATTCTGCACCGCATTTTTTGCAAACACGGTTACCGTCCTTACGGCCTACACGAGTTGCCTCGCCGCACTTAGGACATACTAATTGTACTTTTGAAGCATAAAGAGCTGACTCAACCTCAATAAGTCCGCCCGGCTCACCCATCTTACGAGGCTTAACATGCTTTGTAACAACGTTAACCTTCTTAACGATGACTTTGTTCTCCTTAGGACTTACAGCGATAACCTCGCCCTTAACACCCTTTGATTTACCGCTGAGTACTAAAACAGTATCACCGGATTTAACAAACATCTTACTCATATCTTCGCCCTCCAATTAAAGTACTTCCGGAGCGAGTGAAAGGATTTTCATATAATCCTTCTCACGGAGCTCACGAGCAACCGGTCCAAAAATACGAGTACCACGAGGGGTTTTATCCTCTCTGATAATTACGGCAGCATTTTCGTCAAAACGAATATACTGACCGTCGTCACGACGTACACCTTTAGTTGTACGAACGATGACTGCCTTAACAACTTCGCCCTTTTTAACAACACCGCCGGGAGCTGCCTTCTTGACACTGGCTACGATTACATCGCCGATATTTGCATATCTTCTGCCTGAACCGCCAAGCACTCTGATGCAAAGAAGCTCTTTAGCACCTGTGTTGTCAGCTACTTTAAGACGACTTTCCTGTTGTATCACAGCAATTTCCTCCTTCGTACTGCAAAATAACACTTTGCTAAGTTGCAGTTATTATTTTATATTGACTAAATTACAAAAAAGCTGTAAATCGTAACGATTATTTAGCTTTCTCTACAATATTAACCACACGCCATCTCTTATCCTTGCTGTATGGGCGGCATTCCATAATAAGAACCTTGTCACCTACACCGCATTCATTGTTCTCGTCGTGTGCCTTGTACTTTACAGTACGGTTAACAATCTTATTGTAAAGCGGATGACGAACCTTATCCTTGATTGTAACAACAACAGTTTTGTCCATCTTATCGCTTGATACAATACCTACTCTTGTCTTTCTGAGGTTTCTTTCCATTATTCAGTTACCTCCTTCTTAAGAATTAGCCTTTTCAAGTTCGATAGCTCTCTCAACAGTCTTGATACGAGCGATATCTTTCTTGACAGCTTTAATTCTCATAGGGTTGTCGAGCTGATTGATTGCCTGCTGGAAATGAAGATTGAAGAGCTCTTCCTTAAGCTCTGCAAGTTTTGCTGCTCTCTGATCTGCTGTAAGAGCCTTGATTTCTGATGCTTTCATTACTGCTCGCCTCCCTCTTCTTCTTTCTTAACAAACTTACACTTTACAGGAAGCTTGTTTGCTGCGAGTCTCATAGCCTCACGAGCTATCTCCTCACTAACACCGCCGAGCTCAAACATAACTCTGCCCGGCTTAACTACTGCTACCCAGTAGTCAACGTTACCTTTACCTTTACCCATACGGGTATCAGCAGGTCTTGCTGTAATAGGCTTGTCAGGGAAAATCTTGATCCATACTTTACCGCCACGCTTTGTGTAACGTGTCATTGCGATACGGGCAGCCTCAATCTGTGCTGCTGTGATCCAAGCTGGCTCAGTAGTCTGAAGACCATATTCACCATAAGTTACCTTATTACCTCTTGTAGCCACACCGGTCATACGACCTCTGTGCTGCTTTCTGTGTTTTACACGCTTAGGTAAGAGCATTATCTTTTTCCCCCTTCCTTACGATTTGATCTCCTCTTACTCTTGTTACGAGATTCATGGAGAACTTCACCCTGATAGATCCAGGTCTTAACACCGATTCTACCATATGTTGTCTTTGCCTCAGCAAAGCCGTAATCGATGTCTGCACGAAGTGTCTGAAGAGGAATTGTACCCTCTTTATAAGTTTCAGAACGAGCGATTTCAGCACCGCCGATTCTGCCTGAAACCATAATCTTAATACCACGAGCACCAAGTCTCATTGTATTTCTGATAGCACCCTTAACAGCTCTTCTGAAAGATACACGTCTCTCAAGCTGCTGAGCAATGCTCTGTGCTACGAGTGTTGCATCAAGGTCAGGCTGCTTAATCTCAACAATGTTAATGAATACTTCATTTGTATTCTTGCCTAACTTCTTTGCACAGATAGCCTTGAGCTTTTCAATCTCAGCACCCTGCTTACCGATAACCATACCCGGCTTAGCACAGTGAATATTGATTCTTACTCTCTTGGCATCTCTTTCAATTTCTACTTTTGGAACACCTGCACCGTAAAGGGTTTCAAGGAGATACTTACGAAGATTGTAATCTTCAACAAGTGTATCACCGAACTCACCCTTCTTTGCATACCAGCGAGAGTCCCAGTTCTTAATAACACCGATTCTTAAACCGGTTGGATTACATTTCTGTCCCATTTAACTTTACCTCCTCGCTTAGTCTTCCATTTCCTTAACGGTAATGGTGATGTGTGATGTTCTTTTATTGATTCTGTAAGCTCTGCCCTGTGCTCTTGCCTGAATTCTCTTAAGAGTAGGACCAGGAGTTGCATTGCAGTAGCTTACTACTAATCTTGATACGTCCATATTGTTATTGTTCTCAGCGTTAGCCATTGCTGATTTAAGAACCTTCATAACAGGCTCACAAGCAGCTTTTGGTGTGTACTGAAGAATAGCCATAGCCTTGTCAGCAGGCTGATTTCTGATAAGATCAAGAACAATCTGCACCTTTCGAGGAGAGATACGGACGTAAGTTGCTTTTGCTGTTGCTTCCATAATAATTCTCCTTTCGATTACTTAGATGTCTTTGAGCCGGCGTGGCCTCTGAAAGTTCTTGTTGGTGCGAATTCACCAAGCTTATGTCCAACCATATCCTCTGTAACATATACAGGAACATGCTTTCTTCCGTCATGAACAGCAAATGTGTGTCCTACGAATTCAGGGAAGATTGTTGAACTTCTTGACCAGGTCTTGATAACCTGCTTGTCACCTGCAGCATTAAGAGCCTCAACCTTTTTGAAAAGGCTTTCTTCTACATAAGGTCCTTTTTTAGTACTTCTACTCATATTAATCTTCTCCTTTCTTCTTATTTACCGTTACGACGGCGAACGATCATCTTGTTAGATGCCTTCTTCTTATTACGTGTCTTATAACCAAGAGCAGGCTTGCCCCAAGGTGTGCATGGACCAGGACGTCCGATAGGTGATTTACCTTCACCACCACCGTGTGGATGGTCATTCGGGTTCATTACAGAACCACGTACTGTTGGTCTCCAGCCCATATTGCGCTTACGGCCGGCTTTACCAATCTTAACGTTTGCGTGATCTGTGTTACCAACAACACCAACTGTTGCCATACAATCTCTTGGTACATTTCTGAGCTCGCCTGATGGGAGTCTGAGAAGTGCATATGCACCTTCAAGAGCCATAAGCTGAGCGCTGTTACCAGCTGAACGAGCAAGCTGAGCACCATTTCCCGGATAAAGCTCAACATTGTGTACGATTGTACCAACAGGCATATCCTTAAGTGCAAGAGCATTACCAGCAACGATATCTGCATTAGGACCTGCCATAACAGTGTCGCCTACTTTAAGGCCTTCAGGAGCTGTAATGTAGCTCTTTACGCCATCTTCATACTGAATAAGAGCAATGTGAGCACTTCTGTTTGGATCATACTCAATTGTCTTAACCGTTGCAGGGATGTCAAACTTGTTTCTCTTAAAGTCGATTATACGATACTTTCTTCTGTTTCCGCCACCACGATGACGAACTGTTATTCTTCCGTATGAGTTACGGCCTGACTTCTTGCTGAGTGGCTCAAGCAAAGATCTCTCAGGAGCAACCTTTGAAAGTGAAGAATAATCAGTTACTGACATATTTCTTCTTGAAGGAGTGGTTGGCTTATAATTTTTAATTGCCATTGTTTTTTCTCCTTTCCGGATAACTTTGCGAAAGGATGGCACCTTTCATACCTCATCATCCGAAATCATTTTGTTGCTATACTATTTATTATATAGGGATGTAATTACATCATATCGTTGAAGAACTCAATTTCCTTTGAATCTTCTGTAAGGGTAACAACTGCCTTCTTCCATGATGGAGTGTAGCCAACGTTCATACCCTGACGACGCTTCTTGCCGCGAACATTGATTGTGTTTACCTTAGCTACCTTTGTGCCAGGAAAAACTTCCTCAACAGCCTTAGCGATTTCAATTTTGTTAGCATCCTTTGCAACCTTGAAGGTATACTTCTTCATCATAATGCCCATCATTGATTCCTCAGTGATGATTGGCTTGATAATGATATCCTGAGCAGTTTTCATTATGCATATACCTCCTCAATTTTCTTTGCTGCGTCCTTAAGAACTACAAAAGAGTCACAGTTAAGAATATCATAAACACAAAGTGTGTTCACTGTAACAACCTTTACGCCCTCAATATTACGAGCACTCTTGTAAATCTTCTCATCGCTCTCTGCTGTAACGATAAGAGTCTTCTTAGCTGCCTTAAGCTTTGAAAGCATCTCAACAACAGCCTTTGTCTTGATTGTCTCAAGCTCGACCTTATTGATTACCATCATTTCTTCAGCAGCAACCTTAGTTGAAAGTGCAGACTTCATAGCAAGTCTCTTAACCTTCTTGTTAAGGTTTACCTTATACTTTCTTGGCTTTGGACCAAGAGCAACACCACCGTGTGTCCACTGTGGGCTACGAGTTGAACCCTGACGAGCACGGCCTGTGCCCTTCTGTCTCCAAGGCTTTGCACCGCCACCGCTTACTTCTGAACGAGTGAGAGTTGACTGTGTGCCCTGACGCTGATTAGCAAGATAGCTAACAACTGCAAGATGCATTGCTGATGTATTTGGCTCAATAGCGAATACTGAATCAGCAAGTTCTAATTTTGAAGTTTTCTTACCTTCCTGGTTATAAACCTGAACCTGTGCCATTTTTATCTCTCCTTTCGTTAAGCTTTAACTGCGTCTGCGATAACAACAATTCCGCCCTTAGGACCAGGAATTGCGCCCTTGATTGCGATAAGATTGTTTTCTGCATCAACCTTTGCAACCTTAAGGTTCTGAACTGTTACTGTTTCGTGACCGTAGTGACCTGCCATCTTCTTGCCCTTGAATACTCTTGAAGGGCTTGAACAAGCACCGAGTGAACCTGCGTGACGGTGGTTAGGACCTGTACCGTGTGTCATTCTGAGTCTTGAGAAGTTCCAGCGCTTGATTGCACCGGCTGTTCCGTGACCCTTGCTTGTTCCCTTAACATCTACGGTTTCGCCAACCTCAAAAATGTCAGCCTTGAGAATGTTGCCAACCTCAATACCTTCGATGCTGTCAAGACGGAATTCTTTAAGTGTTTTCTTTGGAGCAACGTCTGCCTTGTCAAAGTGACCCTTCATTGGCTTGTTCACACGTGATACCTTAACATCACCGAAACCAACCTGAACAGCCTCATAGCCGTCGTTGTCCATTGTCTTAATCTGTGTAACTGTGCATGGACCGGCTTCAACAACTGTAACAGGAATTACTTTTCCGTTCTCGTCGAAAATCTGAGTCATGCCAATCTTCTTGCCGATAAGACCTTTTTTCATGTTTATTTCCTCCTTTTGGTTATTGGTTGAGTTTCCCCAACATGACCTCAGCTGCGATTAGAGCTTGATTTCAATCTCTACGCCGGCTGGGAGCTCAAGACTTGTCAGAGCTTCAACTGTTTTGTTTGAAGGTCTGAGAATGTCGATGAGTCTTTTGTGTGTTCTTTGTTCGAACTGCTCACGGCTGTCCTTGTACTTATGAACAGCTCTGAGGATTGTTACTTTTTCAATCTCTGTCGGAAGAGGGATAGGACCGCTAACCTGAGCGCCTGTTCTCTTTGCAGTTTCAACAATCTTCTCAGCAGCCTGATCAACAAGACTGTGATCATAGCCCTTAAGTCTGATTCGAATCTTAACCTTACTTGCTGCCATGTTATTTCCTCCTGAAAAATTATGGTGCGAGCTCCGATAAAGTTTTCCACGCGTCCGTGTGTTTCAACCCTCTCTGTAAATAAAACCGAATGATTGAATTTTCATTCGGGCAGAGAAATAACGCACTTTCAGCCGGTGTTCGCAAGCCGCCGTCTGCTACGTTTCATTACCTATCGGTGATTTTCGCCCGGTTTAAAATCGGACATACTCCGTGTAAATTCCCGTCTGGGTTAAGACGCCACCTTACACATCAACGCATATCTATGTGTGAAACAGGATATATCTATATAAATATATAATAAACCCTTTTCACAAGCTCATTTATTATATATTATCTGTCTCTTATACACATCTCCGAGCCCACGAGACTAAGGCGAATCTC
>UQVI01000018.1 GCA_900544515.1 uncultured Oscillospiraceae bacterium
GGGCTCGGAGATGTGTATAAGAGACAGGTCCTGGACAGACAGCCGTGAGTATTTTACAAGTGAAAAAATGTCAGGCTTTTCAAAATGGAAAAAATGGGTGCTGACCAAGCCTGTTAATGCACATACCGGACTTTGCAGATCCGGTGATGCCTTCTTCTGTAAATACCCTAAGGGAAGGGGTGAATTTTTCGGATACTCATACGGCTATGTCAGAAATGATGAAAATATTGATTTGTTTGCATCTTTAAGTGAAAGCAGCGGTTATACAATCGTGCGTTTTGATGTGAAAAAATCTTCGGTTACAGCTGAGAAGGATTTTGACGGCGTGCTCTTCAGCGGTAATTCAAGGCTCATTGATTTTATTCATCTGAACGGCAGATATGATGAAGTATTTGATAAATGGTTTGAAATGATGAATATCCAATGTCGCCAGACAGAGAAAAAATGCGGTTATACAACCTGGTATAATTATTACGGAAATGTTGATGAAAACATTGTAAAAAGGGATTTAAAGGCGTTATCTGCACTACCTGAAAAGGTGGATATTTTTCAGATTGATGACGGATATCAGAGATGCATCGGCGAATGGCTTCATCATGATGAAAAGAAATTTCCAAGCGGAATGAAAAAGCTTGCTGATGAAATTCATAATAATGATATGCTGGCAGGCTTGTGGCTTGCTCCGTTTGCCGCTACAAAGAACTCATTTATTTATAAAGAGCATAAGGACTGGCTTGTTCATTATGATAATGGAAAGCTCTATCCTGCCGGTGCGAACTGGGGCGGATTTTACGCAATTGATTTTTATAATCAGGATGCTGCAAAGTATATCAGAAAGGTCTTTGACACCATTCTGAATGATTGGGGCTATGATATGGTCAAACTCGATTTCCTCTATGCTGCATGTATTGTGCCTATGCATAACAAGAGCAGGGGACAGATTATGTGTGAGGCAATGGACTTTATCAGGGAATGTGTTGGTGACAAGCTGATTTTGGGCTGCGGAGTTCCGCTTATGCCTTCATTCGGAAAGGTCGATTTCTGTAGAGTCGGTGCTGATGTGGCACTGGAGTGGAAACATAATCCATATGGCATCCGAGAGGACGTCAGTACACCGAACACAATTAACTGTTCCATTTTCCGCAGGGGACTGAATGGCAGAGCCTTTATGAATGACCCGGATGTTTTTCTCCTGCGGGACAATAACATAAAGATGAGCTTTGAACAGAGAAAGCTCGTTGCGGAAATTAACAGTGTTTTCGGCAGTCTTTTGTTTGTTTCCGATAATGTTTCTCAGTATAGCAAGGAGCAGCTGGATGTGTTCCTTGACACAATCCATAAAAGAGATGTAAAGATTATAAAAGCAGGAATTTGCAAAAACGATATAATTCGTGTAGAATATTTGTTGAATGGTTCCGAAAAAACTTTGAAATTCAATTATAAAAACGGAACTGTAATATAGTATAATATGGGGTAAAGGTTATGCTTGAAAAAATTAAAGAAATTCCAAAGGAAATTAAAAATCACTGGAGCACTCCTGCTGAGGGCAAATACATACCGTATAAGGAATTTGCATCGTACAGTATAGGCGGAATTGGTGTAAATACAATCAATTCACTTTTTGGTTATGTTGCACTGAATGCAAACTGTCTGCTTATCGGTTCTGCTTACGGTATTAAGCCGACGCACCTTGCATGGCTTAATATCATAATGAGTATTATCAATATTCTTAAAGCTCCGATTATAAGTATGATGATTGATAATACAAATTCAAAATACGGAAAGTTCAGACCGTACCTGCTTTATACAGGTGTGCCGACTGCTATTCTGCTGTGTGTTATGGCATTTATACCGAACGACATCAACTACACTGCAAAGGTTGCGGTTATCGGCGTTGTATATGCCTGTCTGATGGTATTTCAGGCACTTTATGCACAGGCATTTACAAGCCTTGCTCAGGTGCTTACACCAAACGGTGAGGAACGTACAGGTTTACTTTCAGTAAGTATGTTTATATACAGCTTAGGTCCGTCCATTGTTAATATGCTTCTTCCTATATTAGCAGGTCTCACAGGCGGTATGACGAATTTTAAAACCTACAGAATATTGTTCCCTGTATTCTCGGTGGTTGGAATTATCCTGAGTATAATTACCTTTAAAGGAACAGAGGAAAAGATTGTTGTTGCTAAGGATTATGTGGCAAAGGTAAAATTCAGTGAGGGAATAAAGCAGGTTGCTAAAAATAAATATTTCTGGCTGATTAATATTCATTCCATTTTAAGCTGTCTGAAATATGGTATAGGCTCCATTTTAGGCTGGTACTGTATTTATCAGATTAAAAGCGATGCGATGCTCGGAATTATGAATACCGTTATCGGTACAGCTTCCGTTCCGCTTATGCTTCTTGCTCCTCTGCTTGCCAAGAAAATAGGTAAAAGAAATGTTCTTATCTGGACGAATTTAATCCGTGCCGTATTTTCCGGATTAATGCTTGTAACTATGGATAATACCGTTCTGTTCTTTGTATTCCTGTATCTGGCAACGCTGATGATGGGCGGTGACAGTGTAGTAACTACATCCATGACAGCAGAAATTTTTGACTACCAGCAGTGGAAAACAGGTGTACGTCTGGAGGGCTTTATCACACAGCTAGGTGCAATGCTTACAACCTTTGCCGGTATGTTTACCGGACTGATTATCCCATATTTTTATGAGCATTACGGACTTGAGAAAGACTACACTGTTTTGTATGATGCGTCTGTAAGAACACCTATATTCAATATTCTTATTATAACAACAATTATCAGTTGTGTGATTTGCGTTATTCCGATACTGTTTTATGATTTGAACGAAAAGGATCATCAAAAGATTATTGAGGAATTGAAGGTGCGTGCTGATGAAAAGTAATATTTTAAATCATCTCTATCATTTTCATGATTCAGTGTTAAGACCCAAGCCTTTTGCCGGTTGGGCAAGGTCAAAGTCTTCCGAGCTTGATGTGAAAAGAACAAGATATCTCGGAGAAAATCAGGAGGTTATCTGGGATATAAAGGCTGATGGATATGAGGTAAGCGATCATATTGAGATGGCTGGCTTTTATGTTTCTGCAATCATCAGCTATGGCAACGACAGCGAGGGAAAACTGCGCATTATGAAGCATCTTACCTTCCCTATGCTGAGGTTTCAGCCTAATCTTACAGGTTCGTCTTTCAGTCATAATTTTGACGGCAGCTTTGCAGATATAAAAGTAAACGGCAGAATTATTAAAGAATATCCTGAGAGGATAAGCATTAAAGGTAATCTGAAATTCACCTCACGTGCAGACAATGGTACAAAAATTGTACGTGAGCTCCTGCCTGCTGTAAATCAGAGTGCTTTCATTGAAGCTGTAACGGTTTATAATACCTCAGGCGGTGCACAGAAATATACTGTGTGTTCAAAGAATTACAGTAAGAAAACAAGTGCCTTCTGGTGTATCGGCGGAGAAATAATTACGGAATGTGCTGTTGTATTTGGTGATACTTTCAAAAAAGAGAAAAGCAGTGACCATGAGTTTGTAATTGCACAGAATGAAAGCTTTACTTTTTACTGTGTTTATTATGCTTATCAGAAAGTGATGCTTTCTCCGTTTTCAATAAAGAAAGAGATTGAGGAACGTACAGCCTTTGTGGATGAGATGTTTACATCTTTAAAACTGACGACTCCATTTCCTGAATTGAATGCACAGTTTTCCCACTGTATTCTCAGGGGCAGTGAAAGTATATTCAAGACTAAAAACGGTCTGATGCATTCTCCGGGAGGGGGAAACTATTATGCAGCACTCTGGACGAATGATCAGTGTGAATATGCCAATCCGTTTTTTCCGTTTTCAGGCTACGGTGCAGGTATTGAGCAGAGTATAAACTGCTACTCGCTTTATGAAGCTTATATGGACAAAAGCGATAAGCCGATGGCTGATAAAACGGCACTTGTAACAAGTATTATTGCAGAGGGCACAGGCTATTGGAATGGTGCAAAGGACAGAGGCGACGGTGAAATGTATGCCTATGGCCTTTCAAGATTTTTGCTTGAGATGAGTGATCAAAAGCTGATTGAAAGATTCTGGGACAGCCTTGTTTGGTGCCTTGATTTTGCACTTTCACGTAAGAATGAAAATGGTGTAATTGCCAGTGATTCCGATGAACTTGAAAACAGATTTGAATCGGGCAATGCCAATCTGTTCACCTCCTGTATAACCTATGATGCACTGGGTAACTCAGCAGTTTTAGCGGAAATTATCGGTGATACTGAGCATATGCAGCAGTGGACAAGTGAAAGGACTCTCCTGAAAGATGCTATAGAAAAGTATTTTGGTGATACTGTGGAGGGATTTGATACATACAGATATTACGACGGCAATACGGATTTGCGTTCCTGGATATGTATGCCGCTTACGGTTGAGATTTTTGACAGAGCCGATGAGACAATCAAAGCGATGTTTTCATCAAGGCTTTATAATAACGGAATGATGAAATCTACATCAGCAAATGAGACGACTTGGGACAGGTCTCTGCTCTTTGCTTTGAGAGGAACCTTCCTTGCAGGCAAAGCGGATATTGGAATAAAAGAGACACTGAACTACTGTCAGCACAGGCTTTTAGGCTCACACTGTCCATATCCCTTTGAGGCTTATCCTGAGGGCAACCGTGCACATCTTGCGGCTGAAAGTCTGCTTTTTGCAAGAATCATAACGGAAGGACTTTTCGGACTCAAGGTTATGGGACTGAATAAGCTTAGAATCAATCCGCAGCTCAGCAGTCAGTGTGATAAAATATCACTGGAGAATATAAAACTGTTCTCAAAATGCTTTGATATTAAAGCAGATGAAAAAGGTATAGATGTTATTTATAACGGCAGCACTTATCATACAGAACAGCCTAAGACTCTGTTTGATTTTAATACCTGTCAGTTTGAAGAAATATAGTTTGCTGCAGTGATCCTACTAAAAGCAAAACACCTCAGTATCAACTGAGGTGTTTTGCTGTTTATTTTTTATTTTATAAGTTCCACGAGCTCGGACAAAAGCTCCAAATCCGACTGCTGTACCTTTATATTTGCAATCATCGGCTCATCGTCAGGGTTGGTTATTTTTAACTGAATTACCGTACCTTCCTGTATGCCTTTTTTCTGCACTGCTGCAAAATAGTTTTTCAGCTTGGGATGGTTTTTATCAAATGTATTTTTTGCACTTAATATTTTCATAAGTGCGGCAGGATTCATATTCATTTTACTTCTCCATTGCTTTCTTCAGTACAAATACAAGCCAGCCCTTTTCCTCAAAGCGTTCTATCACTTCAAAGTTATTTTGAGCAAAGGAGCAGAGCACCTCATCCTCACGGCTTTCAATGATACCGCCTGTAATATAAACGCCGTTATCATCAAGGAAGCGGCCGACCTCTTTGTTGAATTCCATAATAATATCTGCAACAATATTTGCTACAATAATATTGTACTTTCCTGTAACCTTGTCGGAAAGATTACCCTGAACGACATTGAATCTGCGTTCGTCAAATCCATTCTCTTTGGCATTAGCCATTGCGGTTTTAACGGCAAGTGAGTCAATATCAACGCCAAAGGCTGATTTCGCAGCGAGCAGCAGGCAGGCGATTGAAAGAATACCGCTGCCGCAGCCGATATCAAGTACGGTTGAATTTTCATCAATGTATTTTTCAAGCGTTTCAAGGCAAAGCTTAGTCGTAGGGTGACTGCCTGTACCGAAAGCAAGACCGGGCTCAATATGTAAAACCGTTCTGCCGTTTGCGTCGTACTCATCCTCCCAAGTCGGACGGATCAGCAGCTTTTCGCCAATCGGCATAGGATGGAAATACTGCTTCCAATTATTTACCCAGTCCTCAGTGGCACAATCATCCACCTCAAAGGTATACGCTACATCCTCACTGCCGAGTCTTTCCTCAATGAAGGACACTGCTTCCATAGGGTTTTCGTGCGGATTCACATAAACGTGTATAAACGCTTTTGTGCGGTCTGCCTTGAGCAGCTCCTCCTCAATCAGATCAATGTGAGCAATTTCCATAATCTCGTTTTCCAGGTCTGAATAATCCTCAATATAAATGCCGTAGGGCACTACCATATTTGCAATATTGCTTGCTGTTTCAATATCCTTTGTGTCAACTGTTATTATAATTTCAGTCCAGCTTTCGTTAACTATACTATCCAACTTTTTATTCTCCTAAATTAACTTTGTGTTCTGTTGATGAAAGGCCGTGATTAAACAGCTTTCGGTTATCAAGTGCCCACTGCCTGTCCGTGAATTTCCCTGCTTCGATTTTATTTGTTGCATTATTGATTTCAAAAATAGTTGCATCAAGGGAGTCGAGTGTGGAAAGAATTTCAGCCTCTAAGAACATCGGTCTGACAGGTGAGCCGTACTCAGGTACACCGTGATGTGACAGCACCATATGCTCAAGGAGAGTGACCTTTTCACTTTCAATGCCAAGCTCTTTAGCTGTATCTTCAATATACATTGCACCCTTTACAAGATGACCGATAAGCTCACCGCCGACAGAGTATCCGCTGCAGAGACCTGTTTTTCCTGTCTCCATTTCAAATGTCTTTGCCACATCGTGGAGGATTGCACCTGAAAGCAGAAGCTCCCTGTTGATATTTGGATAAACCTGACAGGTCTTTTCAGCCATTTCGACAATGGATGCAGTGTGGAGCATAAGTCCGCCCACAATAGCGTGGTGAAGCCTGTACGCAGCAGGGTACTCCTCCAATTTTTCTCTGTTTTTAAGCATAATGGATGAAACAATTTCTTTTAAATCGTTATCAGCAAAGCTATTTACTTTATTTAAAAGCATACTGAAAACGGTTTTTCCGTTATACTCTGACGACGGAACAAAATCCTTTATCATTTCGTCAGGCGCTTTCTTTATCATTGTGATTGTAAGCTGCGTTTTGCCCTTATAGCTGTCAACCGAGTATTCTATTTCAACAACCTCTCCGGCTTCAAACTGGCCGTTGTTTTCAAAACGCCATATTTTAGCAGGATATTCCTTTTTATCACTGCCGATTACTGTCATATCAAGATATCCGTTGCCGTTTTTATCCTTTTTTTCGGCAAGCTCTTTTATCATTGCAAATGATGCCATATTCTTTTCCTCAACTTTATTTGTGTTTTGTTAATAGTTATTATACAATAAATTAACGATATATTCAATGTTAATTTCCTTGACAAAATTTAGCTTGGTTGGTATTATAATTTTATATGTTCTGTTTATGGAGTGATATAATTGAAGGATATTGATAATCTTTGTATGAATTGCTTTGGTGAGCTCACCAACGGCAGTGTATGCGAAAATTGTAATTATGATAATGATTCACCGACTGATATGATGTATCTTCAGCCTAAAACAATTCTGGCTGACCGTTATATTATCGGCTCAGTTGTTACACACGAAAGCGATGCAGTTGTTTATATGGCGTATGATACCCAGCTTGATACGGTGGTGAATATCAGAGAATTTCTGCCTAAGGGCATTGCAAACCGCCTTGAGGGAAACCGTGATGTTCATGTAAGAGAACGATACAGAGTGAATTACGAAAAGTATAAAAATGCTTTTATGAACCTCTGGTCAACGATTATAAAGCTGCGTAACCTTTCAGCCGTTATTCCGACCTTTGATGTGTTTGAGCTGAATGGCACAGCCTATGCAGTGAGTGAACATTTTGAGTCAATTACACTGCGTGAGTTTCTGCTCAGAAGTCCCGACGGAAACATTCTATGGGACCAGGCAAGGTTGATGTTTATGCCTGTGCTTACCACGCTTGAAGCACTGCATTCAAACGGCATTATTCACGGTGCAATCTGTCCTGACAATCTTGTACTTTGCCGTGACGGAAAGGTAAGACTTAAGAGCTTCTGTATTTCTGAGGCGAATACAATGTCATCGGAATTGCAGTTTACTCCGAATGAGGGATATACTGCTCTTGAACAGTATGATAACAATCATAAGATGTGTCCTGCTACGGATATATATGCTTTCTCTGCTTGTATCTTCCGTGCACTTGTGGGCCAGAATCCTCCTGATGCTAAGTCGAGGGAGACAAATGATAAGCTTATGATTCCGAATACCATTGCTGAGAAGATTCCTACACACATCATTAAAACACTTGGCGGAGGACTTCAGATTTATCCTGAAAGGAGAACCCAGTCCATTGAGGTGTTCAGAGAGCAGCTCAGTGTTACACCAGGTGTTGTTGCAGCAGCAGGACAGCCAGAGATGATTGAAAGCACTCCTGTTGAAGAGGAGGAGCATTACAGAGGTTATCCTGAATATGATACCCCTGCTCCTAAGTCAAGAACACCTAAGGTTATCATTACAATTCTTGTAATACTGATTATTGCCGCTGCAATTGCAGGCGCATATTTTGTGAATAACGGAGGATTTAACAAACCTCAGGAGGACACTACCGCTCCTGCTACATTGGCAACACACGAGGTGCCTGATTTTGTTTCACCGGGTTATATGCAGAGTGATGTTCAGAATAACGGTGCTTGGAATAAGCAGTTCAAGATATCCTTTACTGCCGACTATTCAAAGGATGTTGCTGAGGGCGTTATATTCAAGCAGAGCGTAAATGCAGGCGAACAGGTGAACGAGGGAACTGAAATTGTGCTTACAGTAAGTAAGGGCGTTAAGACCGAAAAGCTTCCTGACGTTGGCGGCATGAGCCTTGAGGAAGCATCTAAGGAACTTGAAAAGCTTGGCTTTACCGTTTCAACCGTTGAGATTTACAATGACGGCGGACACGCAGAGAATTCAGTTAAGGCGAGCTATGGTATGGCTCCGGCAGCAGGCGAGGATGTTGCAGTCGGCGAGGAAATTATTCTTCAGGTTTACGGTGAGGTTGTGACCACTACCCAGCCGTCAACTGAGGCTGATACCGACGAATAAATGATTCATAAAAATCCCATATCACAAAAAATGTGATATGGGATTTTTGTCTTTTATATTATAACAAATTATGATATACTATTACCAAATGCTGAGATATTTACGAAAAGTTGTAATACTTTCAAAAAATAAAAATGAGGTTATGTTATGAAGCTACTTGTTATTGACGGAAACAGTATTGTGAACCGTGCGTTTTACGGTATTAAGCTGCTGACTACAAAAAGCGGTTATTATACAAATGCGATTTACGGCTTTTTGAATATTATGCTGAAATTAAAGGATATCTGCAATCCTGATGCAATTGCAGTTGCATTTGATGTTCACGCTCCGACATTCCGCCATAAGATGTATGATGCCTATAAGGCAGGCAGACATGCTATGCCCGACGAACTCAGACAGCAGATGCCTGTTTTAAAGGAACTGCTCAGGGATCTTGGAATATCAACCTTAGAGCAGGAGGGCTGGGAGGCTGATGATATTCTCGGTACGCTTGCTGAGATCTGCCGTAAAAACGGTGATGAATGCTTTATTGCTACAGGTGATAGGGATTCCCTTCAGCTTGCACACGGTGGTGTTAAGGTGCTTCTTGCTCGTACCAAAATGGGACAGGCTGTGACAGATGTGTATGAGGAAAATGCAATCGCTGAGGAATATGGTGTCACACCGGCTGAGCTGATTCAGGTGAAGGCTCTTCAGGGCGACAGCTCTGATAACATTCCGGGTGTTGCAGGAGTGGGAGCGAAGACGGCACTTGATTTAATTCAGCGTTTCCATACCATTGACTACATTTATGAAAATCTTGATAGCCTTGATATAAAAGCAGGCGTAAGAGCAAAGCTTGCAAATGATAAGGAAAAGGCTTATCTTTCCCTTGATTTGGGAACGATAAGGACGGATGCACCTGTTAATCCTGACATTGAAAGTTACCGAATTACAGCCGGTGACAGGCAAAAGGCAGCGGCACAGTTTATTAAGCTTGAGCTGTTTTCGCTGATTCCGAAGTTTAACCTTGATCCTAATAACGCTGCGTCTGTTGAAGAGATTAAGGAGGAAAAGAGGGAAATCACACGCCTTACCTGCGTGGATGCGGATTATCTTCTTGACCGCGTAAGAGGTACGGACGCATATTTTTATCCGGCTATTGTTGACGGCAGTATAACGGATTTGTATTTCGCATTCGGTGACGAAATGATTGTTATGCCGTCTGAAACACCTGAGTATTCCTATTTCGTACGCAATTTCTTTGCGGATGAAAGCACAAAAAAATATTCCTATAATACAAAGGAACTTCATCGTCTTGCCTGCAGATACGGTGTTGAGCTGAAGAGTGTATGCGGTGACCTTATGCTTTCTGCATATCTTCTCAGACCAAGTGACAATAACTATGATATGGAACATCTCTGTATGGAATACGGTGTGAAGATTCCTGAATTTCTTAACACTCTCGGTGAAAAGGATATGACCGTATCCATAGCCGCTGTGGTTAAACCTCTTTTTGAAAAGCTGGATGCATTGATTACAGAAGCAGATGAAACTGCTCTTTTAACAGATATTGAACTGCCTCTTTCTGCCGTTCTGGCAAAAATGGAATATGCAGGCTTTGAGGTTGACAAAGAGGGAATAGAGAACTTCGGTAAAATGCTTGGTGAGAGGATAAGAGAGCTTACCGAGTCCATTTATGAAAGCGTGGGATATGAGTTCAATATCAACTCACCGAAACAGCTTGGTGCAGCTCTTTTCGAGGACTTGGGACTGCCGTGCAAGAAAAAGACAAAGACAGGCTATTCAACAAATGCTGAGGTGCTGGAGGGACTTGTAAACGAGCATCCTGCCATTTCTCAGATACTGGAGTACCGTTCACTTTCAAAGCTTAAGTCAACCTATTGCGACGGACTTTTAAAGGTTATTGAAGAAGACGGACGTATTCATACACGCTTTAATCAGGTTGAAACAAGAACAGGAAGAATTTCGTCACTTGATCCTAATTTACAGAATATACCTATCCGTACCGAGCTTGGAAGGGAAATGCGTAAATTCTTTGTTGCAGGCGAGGGCAAAAAGCTTGTTGACGTTGACTACAGTCAGATTGAGCTCAGGGTGCTTTCTGATTTGGCAAATGATGAAACAATGATAAACGCATTCAATAACGGTGAGGACATTCATACGATTACTGCGTCACAGGTGTTCAATATGCCTCTTGAAATGGTTACTCCACAGATGCGAAGCAGGGCAAAGGCTGTTAATTTCGGTATCGTTTACGGTATTGGTGCTTTTTCATTGGCAAAAGATATTGGTGTTACGAATAAAGAAGCAAAGCAGTATATAGATAACTATCTTGCCACATACAGCGGTGTTGATGAATATATGCACCGTATGATTGACCAGGCAAAGGATAAGGGCTACAGTGAAACCCTGTTCAAAAGAAAACGCTATCTGCCTGAGCTTGCAGCATCCAATCATATGATGCGTGCCTTCGGCGAACGCGTTGCAAGAAATATGCCGATTCAGGGCACTGCGGCAGATATCATCAAAATTGCAATGGTTAAGGTTGACAAGCGTCTTAAAGATGAAAATATGAAATCGCATCTTATCCTCCAGGTACACGATGAACTTATCGTTGAAGCACCTGATGACGAGGCAGACAGAGCTCTCGAAATTGTAACAGAAGAAATGGAAAATGCCTGCAAAATGAAAGTGTGTTTGAGAGCTGACGGAAAAATAGGTAACACCTGGTACGAGGCTCATTAATTTAAAGGTATTGGGGCATTAGTAATACTGGTTTTGGAGTAAAAAACGGAAATGAACATATGAATATTAAAATTATTAAAGCGACACAAGAGAATATATCGGACATTGCAATGATTGAGAAAATCTGCTTTTCAACTGCGTGGACAAAGGAAAGTATTGCAGAATCAATCAGCAGCGAAAGTTCTTACTTTAACATAGCCTATGTTGACCATAGACCAGCAGGCTATATGAGTATGCAGGTTTGCTGTGGTGAAGGTGACATAATGCGCGTTGCTGTTCTTCCTGATTTCAGACGCTTTGGTATCGGCAGAGCTCTTCTGACTGCATGCTTTTCACTGAATAAGCTTGATGCTGTTTTTCTGGATGTGAGGGAAAATAATGTCCCTGCTATAAGACTGTATGAATCCTTCGGATTTGAAAAAATCGGTGTGCGCAAGAATTATTACACCAATCCAACCGAAAACGCTGTGATGATGAAAAAGGAATTTTGATATGAAAAAGAGAAATATTTATTTTGCAGTTTCACTGATAACATATTTATTTTTAGCCGTATTTCTTATTATGAAATGCAATGGTGTCAGAGAAATCCAAAAAGTATTACTGATATTGGGAGCAGTGATTCTTGCGTTCTTGAATGTAACCCCAAGTTTTAACAGAAATAGCTATAATAAAGAAAAAATAATCAAAAAACAGAAAAATGATAATTCAAAAAATGCCTATTCACAGAAGAAAAAAAGCATGCTTGCTGATTTGTCTTATATAACAAAGCTTATGATTCCGTTTTCGATAATAACAGATTTATTTCATTCTGTTACAGATAAACCGGTTTTTTATTATGTCTTTTCCGCTATTGGATTGGCAGGATTTATTGTCTCTGCTTATCTTGGGGTGAAGCATTTATTGGTGATTTTTCCTAATCATAAGTGTGAAAAGGATGATATTGATAAAATAGGAGACGGAGTAATTATAAATTTAATATTTATATTTCCACTCATATGGGAAATATTTTTATCAAAATTCGAAAATGCTTTTTATTCCTATGCACTTTTTGCAGTGCCCACAATAATTGTGACAGCAATTTGCTTTTTTTACAATATGCCGAAAACAGAACTTGAAAAAATATTCAGAGTTGCATCAGTAGCTGCTGCCTGTTTAATGTTGATTTTTTTTACGAATTCAATCCACTATACAGATATCAAAACTGATCAGGGAATGGTTATTGAAGCATATTATGCAAGCAACAGTGACGATACAGATTTGTATAAAATTATGAAAAGCAATGGTGAAATCTTTACGATAGAATTTGGCTCATTTGAGAAAAATGATAATGTAAAAATTGAATATAAAACGGGCTTATTAGGTATGAAAATTGTAAATGTAAGCTCTGAATAACATCAGCAAAGGAAATGAAACAATGAAAATTTTAGGGATTGAGTCTTCCTGTGATGAGACTGCGGCAGCAGTTGTTGAGGACGGAAGAAAGGTTTTATCAAATATAATCGCGACCTCACTTGAGGAGCATAAGTTGTATGGCGGTGTTGTGCCTGAGATTGCGTCACGCCGTCATGCGGAATCAATCAGCGGCGTGGTTAAGGAGGCACTGGAGCAGGCAGACTGCACAATGGCTGATATTGATGCCATTGCCGTTACATATGCTCCAGGACTTATCGGGGCACTGCTTGTGGGTGTCAATTTTGCAAAAGGTCTTGCTCTTGCAACAGATACACCGCTTGTGCCTGTTCACCATATCAGGGGGCATATTGCGTCAAACTATATTTCAAGTGATATAGAACCGCCGTTTTTGTGCCTGATTGTAAGCGGAGGACATTCACACATTGTTGCGGTGAATTCATATACTGATTTTGAAATCATCGGCAAAACACGTGATGATGCAGCAGGCGAGGCACTGGACAAAGCAGGAAGAACAATGGGGCTTGAGTATCCGGGCGGTGTCAGTATTGACAAGCTGAGTCCTCAGGGAAATGAGAATGCTTATAAATTTCCTAAGCCAAAAGTCAGCGACAGTCCTTATGATTTCTCTTTCAGCGGACTTAAGACTGCTGTTATCAATACAGTGCATCATGCCCAGCAAAAGGGAGAGGATATTGATATTGCTGACCTTGCCGCATCCTTTCAGAAAAGTGTTGTTGACTGCCTTATAACAAATCTTGAAAAGGTTGCGGTTGAAAAAAGTTTTAATAAGATTGTTATAGCCGGCGGCGTTTCTGCCAATTCTAAATTGAGGGCAGAGGCACAGGCACTTTGCAAAAAGCATAAATGGAGTTTATATCTCCCTGAGCTCAGGTACTGCGGTGACAATGCGGCTATGATTGCATCGCAGGGTTACTATGAATTTGTACAGGGTGAAAGGGCGGATGAATCTCTGAATGCCTATGCTACAATGCCTATTGATAAAAATTACAAAACTATTTAGCCGTGCTTTGTCTTATTGTTACAATTTAATGAATTTTAGCTTGTGCTATTGAATTTTTCCTATTATTTGGTATAATTGTACCTAATGGAATTATCGTGAGATAGTTTTATCATTTATTATTACAGACTATTATAAAAAGGAGAATACCGTAATGGAAACAAATCTTACATCAAACAAGTCCTTACTTGCTTGGCTGGATGAGAAAGTTGAGCTTCTTAAGCCATCAAACATTGTTTGGATTGACGGTTCTGCTGAGCAGATTGATGCTCTTAAGGCAGAGGCTGTTGAAACAGGCGAGATGATTAAGCTTAACGATGAGCTTCTTCCTGACTGCTATCTTCACAGAACAGCTGAAAATGACGTTGCTCGTGTTGAGGACAGAACTCTCATCTGCACAAAGAATGAAAAGGACGCAGGTCCTACCAACCACTGGATGGATCCTGAAAAGTGCTATAAAATGCTTTATGACATTGCTGCCGGTTCATATGAGGGCAGAACAATGTATATCATTCCTTATTCAATGGGTCCTGTTGGCTCACCATTCTCAAAGATTGGTATTGAGATTACAGACTCAATCTACGTTGTTCTTAATATGAATATTATGACAAGAGTAGGCAAGGCTGTACTTGACTGTCTCGGTGATTCAGATGACTGGGTTCGCGGTATGCACTGCAAGTGCAATGTTGACCCTGAAAACAGATGGATCTGCCAGTTCCCTGAGGACAATACAATCATTTCTGTTAACTCAGCATACGGCGGTAATGTTCTTCTCGGTAAGAAGTGCTTTGCTCTTCGTATCGCATCTTATCTTGGTAAGAACGAAGGCTGGCAGGCTGAGCATATGCTCATTCTCGGTCTTGAAAAGCCAAACGGCGAGACAAAGTATATCTGTGCTGCATTCCCATCAGCTTGCGGTAAGACAAACCTTGCTATGCTTATTCCACCAGAGGGATATCAGAAGAAGGGCTACAAGGTATGGTGCGTAGGCGACGATATTTCCTGGATCAGAAAAGGTCCTGACGGACGTCTTTATGCGATCAACCCTGAGAATGGTTTCTTCGGTGTAGCACCCGGTACAAATGATAAGTCAAATCCAAATGCACTTAAGTCAACAATGAAGGGCACAATCTTCACCAATGTTTGTCACAATCTTGACAACAACACAGTTTGGTGGGAGGGTCTTGACAAGAATCCGCCAACAAATGCAATTGACTGGAAGGGCAATCCTTGGAACGGTGCTGAGAGCGACGAGAAGGGTGCTCATCCAAACTCACGTTTCACAGCTCCTGCTGTTAACTGTCCTTGTATTTCATCAGAGTTCGAGAACCCACAGGGTGTTCCGATTTCTGCTATCGTATTCGGCGGCCGCCGTGCTAAACTTACTCCGCTTGTATACCAGTCAAAGGATTGGAATCACGGTGTATTCGTAGGCTCAATTATGGGTTCTGAGACAACTGCTGCTGCAACAGGTGCAGTTGGTGTTGTTCGTCGTGACCCAATGGCTATGCTCCCATTCTGCGGTTACAATATGGGTGACTACTGGAAGCACTGGATTGAAATCGGTGAGACTCTTGACCCTGAAAAGGCTCCTAAGATTTTCAACGTTAACTGGTTCAGAAAAGACGATGAGGGCAACTTCTTATGGCCTGGCTTCGGTGATAACCTTCGTGTTCTCGATTGGATTATCGACCGCTGCGACGGTAAGGTTGACGCTCAGGAGACAGCTATCGGTTATCTTCCATATGCTAAGGATATCAACCTTGAAGGTCTTGATATGACTGAGGCTGACCTTGACAAGATTCTTGATGTTGACAAGAATGCTTGGGAGGAAGAGCTTAAGGGCGTTGATGAGCTTTATGCTAAGTTTGGCGATACTCTTCCTGAAGAGCTTGCTAAAGAGCTTGCAGAGGTTAAGGCTGACCTTGAGAAATAATCTTTCATAAATAAAAATGACAGACGGTCGATGACCGTCTGTTTTTTTGTTGACTAATTATTGGGATAATGGTATAATAATCCTGCGACATGAATTGAATAATAAAAAATTGAACATGTATTTTTTATCTCTTGATAAAAATGCGTGCTTTATTAAACATGTTCATTTTTTATTGTTTAAATTCGTGTCGCAGCGAGGCATGCGTTTTTGGCGCAGCTTCGGCTGCGCATTTTTTATTTTAGAGACAAGGGGAGGTGGCACATTTTAATTGTACTGTCTGAGAAAAATAAAATAAACCTTGTACCCCATCCGCAAAAACAAGGTACAAGGCCGTAGTAATGAAAGCACCAGGAGTATACCTAATGCATGGTTTATTATACGCTATAATCAGGTTTATTTCAAGTGTTAAACTTTACATTTGAAAGGAAATCGTATGAAAAACGGTAATCAGAAAATATTGAAAAAACGAATTGATAAGATTATACCGTACACATATGCAATGATTCTGCAGCAAATTAAGGATGCCATAGGCTATCAATTGTCAGAAGAATGCAATGACTTGTTTTTTCAATTGATAAAGCAAATTCAGGATGAGTGCGATTGTCTGAAATGCGATGAGCTGACAGACTGCTATATCATTGAAGAAGGCTTTAATCGCAGCAAAAATAAATAAAAATTGACCTGCTGATTTAGCTGAGGTACGGTAACGAAGTATTGGTTTTTCGCAGAAATTGCCTGAAATA
>UQVI01000019.1 GCA_900544515.1 uncultured Oscillospiraceae bacterium
TTCCTTATCATTTTAATTGATAATTGTTATTATGTATTGATAATAGAATATTAAGGAGAGAATACAATGGGAGACAAAGTACGTACCTATTCGGGTAAAGAGCTTAGCGGATATCTTGTAGGAATGTTCGGACAGAATCTGATATACAATATTGTTGCAACAGGTCTTTACTTCTATTTTCAGAACGTTATCTGTCTGCCGGCTATGGCACTTGGCTGGATAATGGCTATTGCCAGAGTATGGGACGCAGTAAATGATCCGATGATGGGAACAATAGTTGATAAAACAAGAACAAAGTGGGGCAAATGCAGGCCGTATCTTATTATTTTTCCTGCAATTATCGGAATTGTTACCATATTAACTTTTATTAATGGAAACTATGCAGAGGCCTCAAGTGCTTCACAGAAAGCACTGATTATTGTATGGGCAGCAGTTTCTTATGTGGTTTGGGGTATGTGCTTTACGGTATGTGATATTCCGCTTTGGGGCATTACATCCCTTATGACAGAGGATGAAAACGACAGAAGCAAAATACTCGGTCTTGCACGTATTGCGGCAGGTGTGGGCGGTATCGGTGTGCTGGTGGTACAGATAGCACAACTTGCTGCAGGCATATTTGCCGATAAAGGTTATAGCAATGCCAAAGCATCTCAGTACGGCTTTATTGTCACGGTTATTATTGTAACGGTTATTGCATCAGCTCTTTTTGAGTTTGCCGGCCTTTTTGCACGAGAAAAGGTTGAACAGAGTGAAAAGAAATACACCTTTAAAGAGAATTTTAAGATTATGTTCAGAAATAAGCCATTCAGACAAATTCTTGTTTCAGGTATTTTAAGAAGTCCGATTCAGCTTCTTATGCTTATTGCTATGCCGTTAATAACGTATTACTACGCAAACGGCGATTTCCTCAATGTTATTACCGATAACGGTCTTGACTGGTATATTGCCGTAAGACTTGTTATTATTGCAGCATCTGTATTTCTCGGTCAGTTTATCGCTATGGGAATCACACCGTATCTTATTAAAAAATCTGAAAAGAAAACGCTTTATAATTTTTACTCCATTGCAGGTGCTGTTCCGTTTGCACTTCTTTATGTGTTCTTTAAGCTTTCAGGCGGAGACCTTAAAACAAACCTTGTATGGGTCATTCTTTCCGGCTTTTGCTTCCTGCTTGCGGGTGCGGCAATGGGTGGTATTAATGTTCTTCAGTCGGTTATGATTGCTGACTGTGTTGATTACGAGGAATATAATAACGGTGTGCGTACAGATGGTGTATTCTTCTCGGGGCAGAGTTTTATTACAAAGCTTTCAGCCGGTATTGCATCTATCCTTTCTGCATTTGTTTATAATATGGTGGGCTACAGTGACAATAATATTGCTGCTATGAATGATGCACTTAAGAACGGAGCAGATTTCCTGACATATGACGGTGGATCAGGTGCAGGCAAGTATGCTGCTACAATGTTCTTTCTGATTTCTATTCCGCCAGCAATCGGTATGCTGCTTTCAGCATTGCCTACTTTAAAATATGCATTAACGGATAAGGACCACGTGAGAATGCTTGATGAGCTTGTTGCAAAAAGATCAAGGAAAAATAACGGAGATTAATTTATAATCCCTTTTAAGAAATGCAGGGCATCAGTCCTGTATTTTTTTTATATAAAAATTCAATTTCATTATTTTGTTGCCAAAAGGGTAAAAAAAATATATAATGTACTCGGTGATGATATGAAACAGTATTTGGAAATCGGTAAACTGAATAATACACACGGAGTTAGGGGTGAGCTGAAAATGCAGCTCTGGTGTGATGATATAAATTATCTTAAGCAGCTTGATACACTGTATCTTGATGAAAACGGTTTGAAATTCGTTAAGCTTCTCTCTGTCCGTCCACAGAAGGATATTGCTATTATAAAACTTGATGGTATTGATACGATCGAAAAGGCTGAAATGCTTAAGGGCAAGGTGCTTTACTGCAATCGTGATGATGTACAGATTGATGAGGATGCAAATTATATTGTGGATATTATCGGCTGTTATGTGGTTGATGTTGATACGGAAGAGGAGTACGGAAAGGTTGTTGACGTGGTGAATTACGGCTCCTGCGATATCTATGATATTGAATCATGGGGAAAGCATACACTCATACCTGCAATTCCTGATATTATCAAGGAAATCAATACCGAGTATCAGGTTATCAGAATTAAGAAGATGAAAGGGCTTTTTGATGAGGATTGATATTTTAACATTATTTCCGGATATGTGTGATACCGTTATGAGCGAGTCGATAATCGGCAGGGCGAGACAAGCCGGAAAGGTTGAGATAAACTGTATAGATATCCGTGATTATACGCTTGATAAACACAGACGTGTTGATGACAAGCCATACGGCGGCGGAATGGGAATGGTTATGGCACCTCAGCCTATATATGACTGCTTTCAGGCACTGTGTGATGAAATCGGTACAAGACCGCATTTAATTTATCTTACCCCTCAGGGTAAAACTCTGACACAGGAAAGAGTCAAGGAATTGTCAAGGCTGGATAACATAGCTCTCCTTTGCGGTCACTATGAGGGAATAGATGAGCGTGTTATTGAGGCACTGGAGCCTGAGGAGATATCGGTCGGCGATTATGTTCTTACCGGTGGAGAACTGCCAGCACTGATTGTGACTGATTCCGTATCACGTATGCTTCCGGGTGTGCTCAGCGATGATGAATGCTTTGAAGAGGAGAGCCATTATCATTCACTCCTGGAATATCCTCAGTACACACATCCCAGTGAATGGCAGGGAAGAGAGGTCCCCGAAATTTTACTTTCAGGTCATCATGCAAAGGTGGAGCAGTGGAGACGTGAGCAGTCCCTTACAAGAACACTTGAACGCCGACCTGATATGCTTGATCATGCATCACTTTCTGATGAGGACAGAGCCTTTTTGTCGAAACAAAAAAAAGATGAAAAAAATATGTGAAAATTGCACAAATAACGCAGTTGTATTTTGTTTGTAATTAACAAGTCAAACGAACTTGAGCTTAACTTATTGACCGATTTTAAATTAGTGGTATAATATGTTAAAGAAGAAGATAATAAGTTTATTTTATACAACATATTGTATTTTTAAGGAATGAGAGGTTATTATTATGTTCGTTAAAGATGTAAAGGTTGAGAATCAGGTTGGTCTTCATGCTCGTCCTGCAACTTTCTTTATCCAGAAAGCGAATGAGTTCAAATCATCTATCTGGGTTGAGAAGGAAGAGAGAAGAGTAAATGCTAAGAGTCTTCTCGGTGTACTTTCACTTGGAATTATGGGCGGTACTGATATCCGTATCATCGCTGATGGTTCAGATGAAGAGGCTGCAGTTGAAGGTCTTGTATCACTTGTAAAGAGCGGTTTCACTGAGTAATTTTACTTAAACTTTTTTAGATTAAAAGCACAGTGCTGTACTGTGCTTTATTTTTTTCATTTATTGTGGTATAATTTTTTATATTGTGGGATGATATGGAATTGTACTATAGAGAATATCAACAGTGTGGTTGGTAATATGAACAGTGATTTTTTGTAAAGGAGTGATATTGTGACTGAGAAGGAACTCAGAAAAAAGGCCATGGCTCTGCCGCTGCAGCCGGGTGTATATATTATGAAGAACAAGGACAGAAAAATAATATATATCGGCAAAGCAAAAAAACTGAAAAACCGTGTATCATCCTATTTCGGTTCTCATTCCAATCATTCCTTAAAAGTAATCAGAATGGTTGAGAACGTTGATAATTTTGATTACATTCTCTGTGATAGCGAGTTTGAGGCACTTGTGCTTGAATGCTCACTAATTAAACAGCATCAGCCGAAATATAATATTCTGCTTAAGGACGATAAGGGCTATAACTATATAAAAATTACGAAAGAGCAGTTTCCGCGTATTCGTGAATGTAAGCAGATGCTTGATGATAATGCAACCTATATCGGACCGTATACATCAAATTTTTCTGTCAAGCAGGCTGTTGAGGAAACACTTAAAATTTTCAAGCTGCCGCGATGCAATAAAAAATTTCCAAAGGATTACGGAAAAAGCAGACCTTGTCTTAACGGTTTTATGGGTATATGTTCAGCTCCCTGTGCCGGACGTATAAAACAGGAGGAATATGCCAATAATGTTGAAGATGCGATTGCATTTTTAAAGGGCGGAAGTGTTAAGGCTGTCCGTCAGATGCAGGAGCAGATGCTGGCGCTTTCGGAAAATCTGCAGTTTGAAGAGGCGGCAAAGCTCCGTGACAGAATCAGGGCAATAAAGAATCTTGAGGAAAAGCAGAAGGTTGTATCTATTAATGTTCCTGAGGAAGACGTTTTTGCTTTAGTCAATTCAAAGAAAAAGGCTTGCTTTGAGGTTATACGCTTTGAACACGGCAAGTTGACTGATACGGAATTTTGGCTTATTGATTCCGTTGATGATTTGGCACAGTCACGATTTGAACTGATTGAACGCTACTATTCCATGCGTGATCGTATTCCGTCACGTATCGCCGTTGACGGTGAAATTGCAGATGAGGAGCTTTTAAAAAGCTTCCTTGAAAGTAAAAGGGGAAAAAAGCTTGAATTCATTCATCCGCAGAAAGGCGAGCACCTTTCTATTGTCAATATGTGTATCAGTAATGCCAATGAGCACTTGGCTCAGCAGCAGGGCAGACTCGGAAAGGAGCTTGCAACCCTTGAGGAGTTAAGAGGACTTTTAGGTCTTGAAAAACTGCCTGAATATATTGAGTCCTATGATATTTCCCATACCTTTGGTGCAGATAATGTTGCAGGTATGGTTGTGTTCCATAACGGCAGACCGATGAAAAGTGCATATAAGCGCTTTGCAATTAAAGGCTTTGACGGACAGAATGATGTGGGCTCCATGCGTGAGGTGCTGACTCGCAGATTCAATCATTATTATAACGATGAGGAGGGCAGTACCTTTAAGATTCTGCCTGACCTGATTCTGCTTGACGGCGGTGAGCCTCAGGTCAATGCCGTGCTTCCCGTTGTAAGGTCAATGGGACTGAATGTGCCGATTTTCGGTATGGTTAAAGATAATAAGCACAGAACAAGAGCGATTGCCGTAAATGGTGGTGAGATTGAAATCAATTCTCACAGAAAGGTGTTTACCCTTGTGTCCTCCATACAGGAGGAGGTGCACCGCTTTGCAATTACCTATCACCATAATAAGCATAAAAAAAGCACCCTTTCAACCTCACTCACAAAGATTGAGGGCATAGGTGATGCCAAAGCAAAGGCGCTTCTTAAGCATTTTAAAACTGTGACTGCGATAAAAAATGCATCTGTTGAGGAGCTTTCCGAAACTGACGGAATCAGCAAAAGGAATGCAGAAAGCATATTTAAATTCTATCATCAGTAAAACAGAAATTTGTAAAAATAGTGTTAATCGTCTTGACTAATAAAACTCTTGTTTGTATAATGGAGAGTAGTAATGGCTGGAATATCCTTGTATTTTATTTGGTTTATTCCGGATTTTTAAGGAAGAACTGTAAATGATGCGTGTGATTACAGGCATTGCCAGAGGCAGAAGACTTGAAACTTTGCCCGGTGAGGATGTCACAAGACCTACAACTGAATCTGTTAAGGAAGCTCTGTTTTCAATGATTCAGTTTGAGCTTGAGGACAGAAAGGCGATTGACCTTTTTGCTGGCTCGGGTCAGCTGGGTATTGAGGCACTGTCACGCGGAGCCAGGCATTGTACCTTTGTTGAGGGCAACAGACAGGCGTTTAAAGTAATAGAGGACAACCTGTCGCATTGCCGCCTTGAAAACGCTGCAAAGGTGGTTCTCAGTGATGCGGTATCCTTTTTAATGAGAAAGGATAATTTTGATATTGCCTTTCTTGATCCGCCGTATCATCAGGGACTTGTTGAAAAATGTATTCCGTTGCTTTTGCCTATGATGTCTGCTGACGGAGTGGTTGTTTGTGAAACGGCTGCCGATGAAAATCTGCCCGAAAGTATTAACGGCTGGAGTGCCGACAGAGTGAGAAAATACGGCAAGACAAAGCTTACCCTTTATCGAAAGGACTAAAATCAAATGAAAATTGCTGTCTGTCCCGGCAGCTTTGATCCGGTAACGCTGGGACATCTTGACATAATTGAAAGAGCAACTGAGCTTTTTGACAAGGTGGTTGTTCTTGTTATGAGCAACAGTGCAAAGCATTGTGCTTTTACTGTTGAGGAAAGAATTGAACTTTTAAAAAAATGTATTCACAATCCGAAGATTGAAATTGATACATATGGCGGATTGCTGGTCGATTATGCAAAAAAGAAAAACGCCGTATCCATTGTTAAGGGACTTCGTGCCGTGTCTGATTTCGACTATGAATTCCAGCAGGCACTTATTAATAAAAGTCTGTACCCAAAGATTGAAACTGTATTTCTTGCCGCAAGGGGTGAGAATATGTTTCTTTCTTCAAGTATGGTGAAAGAGGTTTGCAGCCTTGATGGTGACATTTCATCATACGTACCCAAGGAAATTGTAAAAGATATATATTTAAGGTGTAAAGGAGAAAATTGAGATGACGAATACTGACATTTTACTTGAAGATTTAGAGGATGTTCTTGATGACGCTACCTCCATTCCGCTCAGTAAGAAATATGCTGTTGATGTTGATAAGATTAAAACAATTATTGAGGATATCCGTTTGAATACTCCTCAGGAAACAAAGCAGGCTAAGGCTATTGTTGATTCAAGAAACAATATTCTTGAAGAGGCAAATAAGCAGGCTGCTGATATTATCGCAAAGGCTCAAGAGCAGGCAAGAGAGCTTGTTGCAAGAGACCAGATTACCCAGACTGCTCAGGCTGAGGCTGCTGATATCCTTGCTAAGGCAAAGGAACAGGGTGATGCATATATCACTGATGCACAGAATCAGGCTTCTGAAATTCTCGGCAATGCAACAAATCAGGCAAACGAGATGGTTACTACCGCTCAGAATAAGTCACGTGAAATGCTCACTGCTGTGAATAACTATGCGGATGATACGCTTCTTGCAATTGACGATTCACTTTATAAGGCTCTTTCAGATGTAAGACGTATCCGTCAGGGTATTATGAATAGCCAGAATAAGCATAACGGCTAATTCGATTACAAAAATATAAGGTGCAGATTTTAACATCTGCACCTTTTTATTTATGTTTGTTGATGAAAAAAGCGTACGGAAATGTTTAACCGCATTTCCGTACGCTTTTTCTTTTGTGATTATTTATCCTCTTCTGAGCGCTTTTCAACAATGTAGCTGTGTACCTTGTCGGCAAGCTCACCATGTAATTTGAATTTCTTTGTGAATACAATAAAGGAGCAAAGTATAAGAATAGGTGGAACACCGAAGCAAATAAATCCGATAGCACCCTTTGTAGAATCGTTAATCGTTTTTGTAACGCTGGTTATCTGCTCATTGTAGTTCATAATACCGAGACCGCCAAAGAGAACGATAGTCTGAATCGTATATGCCATTTTCTGCAGAAAGCCTTTCATTGAGAAGGTGATTGATTCATTTCGTTCACCTGTTTTGTATTCTCCGTAGTCAACAATGTCAGCAAGGAATACAGTCTGTGCAACGAACATTGACGCAATACCTGTTGATGAAATGATGTATGCAATATCAAGTGCAATTGTGATTTTCAGTACAGGTCCGAAAATGTACATCAGTATATAGCCGACGATTGTGGCGATAAGTGAAATCTGATAAATCTTTTTCTTGCTGAGCCATTTTGAAAGAATCGGAATGACAAGCAGACCGAGTACAGAGCCGACAGCACCTATGGTCTGGAAAAGCGACTGTGCTTTCGGTTCACCGAGTACATCTGAGAAATAATATACTGCTGTGCCTGAGGTGAGATACCAGCCTGCATTTGAAAGCATTGCAAAAATCATAAATACAACAAGCTGATCATTTCCTGCAATAACCTTAAAAATCTTTTTCAGTGAAAATTTTGAGTTATTGTTATAAACAACATGTTTTTCCTTAGTCGTAAGAACACAGATTGCTGAGAATAAAACAAGCAGACAAGCACAGATACCTGCCCAGCGTGAAAATCCGCTGGCACTGTAACCCTTATCTGTTGTCATACCGGTTGAAAGCATAGGGAGAATGATGGGAGTGGCAACAGTAATGATTCCCTGACCGAGACCGCTGAAGGTTCTCGCTACAGTTGATACCATATTTCTGTCACTCGGGTCACTTGTGAAAGACGGTACCATACTCCAATACGGTATATCCGCCATTGTGTTTGTCATACCCCAGAGGATATACATAACACCTATATAGATATACAGTTTAGTTCCGCTCATTCCGAAGCTGGTGAAAAGCAGGAATAAAACAGCTGCGTTGCAGACTGCGCCGATAATAATCCATGGACGGTATTTGCCCCTTTTTGTTTTTGTGTTATCAACAATGGTTCCCATCATAGGGTCGTTGATGCCGTCCCATATTCTTGCAAGGGGAGTGAGCAGCAGCAGGAATGCTTCCTTGAGTCCGAGAACACTGGAAAGATAATAGCTTAAAAAGGAATAGAACATTCCGTAGCTGAGATCAAGTCCTACAGCACCGACACCATAACCGATTTTTTCACGCCAGGTTGTTTTGTAATCATTCATAGCTTTTTCCTCAATTTCCAACAAATGTCTAATTATGCTAATTATTATAACATATTATATCCTATTTAACAATATTAGGTTGAAATACTTAATTGTTACAAAAAGATTACAGATGTTACGAGCTTTGAAAAAATTTCTTGACAATGCTTATATGTCTATTTATAATGTTCTTGTGGGGAGAAATCCTATAAAAATTCATATTAATCCCATAAAAATTCATATTCAAAACTAATTTGAAACGAAAATCCCATATTTCAGAGAGAGGAGGAGAGCAAGTGACAGAGTATTTTGTTGGACATAAAACCTATAAAATTGATGCTAAAGGCAGAATTTCCATACCTGCAAATATGCGTGCAGCACTGGGTCAGGAGTTCATCGTGTCACGCGGTGTAAATAAATGCCTTGCTCTTTATCCTATGGAAGTATGGGTTGAAATGATTAATAACATTTTAGAAAAGGTAAGCCAGAAAAAGAGAAGAGCACTTGAGCTCCACTTTTCTGCAAATGCTGAAAAAATGAGCCTTGACGGACAGGGACGTCTTCTTCTTAATGAGAATCTCCGCAGTCAGGTTGATCTTTTAGGTGAGTCTCAGGCTGAGATTTTTGGCAACAATAAAAGGATTGAAATCTGGAATTGCGAGCTGTTTAAGAAAGAGCTTGAGAGCGTTGAAGAGGCTGAGATTGAAGATATCCTTGATGAATACGGAATTTAATGACTGATGGAATTTGTACATAAAAGTGTGCTGTTTGACGAATCGGTCAAGGCACTGGATTTAGATAATAATAAAATTATTATGGACGGTACTGCCGGAGGCGGCGGACATTCAGGAGAAATTGCAAAAACAGTGAAAAGACTGATTGCAGTTGACCAGGATCCGGATGCCATTGCCGTTTTGAATGAACGGCTGGGCAGTATGGACAATGTTACGATTGTTCATAATAATTTTTCTAATATAAAAAATATATTAAACGAACTTAATATAGATAAAATTGACGGTCTTCTGCTTGATTTAGGTGTAAGCTCCTTTCAGCTTGATACGGCAGACAGGGGATTTTCTTTCCATAAGGATGCCCCTCTTGATATGCGTATGAGCAAGTCTGGACTGAGTGCAGGAGATGTCGTAAACACTTACAGCGAGCAGGAGCTTGCAAAGATCATTTATAAGTACGGTGAAGAAAAATTTTCACGCCGTATCGCTGCGAATATTGTTAAAGCAAGAATGGACAAGCCGATTGAAACCACATTTGAACTGGTGGATATCATAAAGGCATCAATGCCGCAGAAAGCAATGCGTGACAGTCATCCGGCACGACGCACCTTTCAGGGAATACGCATTGAGGTTAACGGCGAGCTTGATGTGTTAAAATCCACTCTTAATGATGCTTTTGACTGCCTGAACAGTAAGGGTCGAATCGCAGTAATAACCTTCCATTCCCTTGAGGACAGAATCGTTAAGGAACAGTTTAACGAGTGGTGCAGGGGCTGTACCTGTCCGAAGGAATTTCCGGTCTGCGTATGCGGCAATAAGCCGAAGGGCAAGGCCTTTAAAGCAATTTCGCCGAGCAGCGAGGAGCTTGAGGTTAATCCGAGAGCACGTTCGTCGCGTCTTCGCATATTTGAAAAATTTTAACTATTTATTATTAAAAGAGGTGAGTTAGGTGACAAATACAGGTGATTTCAGACGTTACTCCTATTCGGGTGACACTTCATATTTGATTCATTCTTTTGATGTCGGCAGGTCATCATCTGCTGCACCTGCATATAAGCCTGAGCCTGAAAGAAATCTTAAGGTAAGAGAAAACGCAAAGCGTAAAAGCAAAAATCAGCTTTTGCAGGAACAGCGAATCGGCTTTGGCAGAATTGTAGTTGTTGCTGTTGTATCCATTTTAATGCTGGCAATGTTTTTCGGTGTTCTCAATACCTTTGCCAAGAAAAATGAACTCAATCACGAGATATCAAATCTGGAATCTCAGCTGGCTGTTGCGCAGAGTGAAAACACGCGTATCAACAGCGAGCTTAATTCCCTTGTGTCCATGAGTATGATTGATAAATATGCTGTCGAAGAGCTGGGAATGACCAAGATGCAGCCTCAGCAGATAAGCTATATTGACGTTTCTCAGTTTAAAGAGGAGCACATCAATGCGGTTGAGTATGTAAATCAAAAGCTTGATAAGTAATAATATAAATATATTCAGCGTAAAATATTGAGAGTTAGTCTTCATTGTTTTCTAACTCTCATATCGTTTTTATAAATAAGATAACAATTGCGGAGGAGGAAAGCTGATGAAAAAGAATACAAGCAAAAATATGCTCAAAAGATTACTGATATTGTCGGTTGTGATTATCTTTCTTCTCTGCACAAACGCAGCAAGAATTTTTTATTTGCAGGTTGTAAGAGGAGAGGAGCTTTCACAAAAGGCAGATTCACAGCAGCTTAAGGATACAGAAATTTCAGCAATGCGCGGAACGATTTATGATTCAGAGGGAAATGTGCTGGCTCAGTCAGCTACAGTGTGGAATATCTTCATTGATCCGCTGGCAATTGACCTTGAAATTGACGAGGATGATACAGCAGCAGAAATTGCTGAGAAAAAAGAGAAGAGCGAAAAAAGACGAACACTTATCGTAGATAAATTTGCAGAGCTCTTTGAATACGACGAAAAGGAAAAAGCAGAGTTCCTTGAAAAAACAAAGGCGGAAAATCATTACACGATAGTTGAAAAAAAGGTCGAAAATAATATTAAAGAGCAGCTTTCGGAATTTATTTCCGAAAACACGCTCAACTGTATCGGTATGGAGCAGACCTCAAAAAGGTATTATCCCTATGGCTCACTTGCATCATCGGTTTTAGGTTTTACAGGCGCAGATGATCAGGGACTCAGCGGAATTGAGGCTTATTATGACGAGGAGCTTACAGGAACGAACGGCAGAGTGATTACCGCAAAAGACGCTGTGTCAAATGATATATCCGACGATTATGAAACATCGGTTGAGGCTACCGACGGTAATTCGGTTGTGCTTACCATTAATCAGACCATTCAGTATTATCTTGAAAAGGGTCTGAGAGAAACCCTTGAAGAATATCAGGCAAAGGGTGCTTACGGTGTTGTAATGAACTGTAATACGGGTGCAGTGCTTGCAATGTCCTCACTTCCTGATTACGATTGCAATGAGCCTTATAAGCTCACATACAATAAAAATAAAAACGAGATTAAGAAAATAAAAGACAAGAATGAAAAAGAGGTTGCCGAAAGTGCAGCTGTTCAGAATCAGTGGAGAAACTTCACTGTGAATGATACCTATGTTCCGGGTTCCGTATTCAAAACCTTTATTGCTTCAGCCGCGCTTGAGGAAAATGTAATAACTCCGAATACCACATTCAACTGCACAGGCTCAATCAAGGTTGATAAGTACACTATGAAATGCCATTATCATCCCGGACACGGCAACCAGACCTTTGCACAGGGACTTGAAAATTCCTGCAACCCGTTCTTTATCACTGTCGGTCAGAAGCTTGGCGTACATAACTATTTCAAATATTTTGACGCTTTCGGATTTACACAGACGACAGGAATTGACCTTCCTGGAGAGGCAGCACCTCAATATTATCCGGAGGAGAAATACGGTATCGTTGAGTTGTCCTCAGCTTCCTTCGGTCAGACAAACTCCTTAACCCCGATTCAGGTGTGCACAGGACTTTGTGCAATTGCCAACGGCGGAAAGCTTGTTCAGCCTTATCTTGTGTCATCCATTGTTGATCCTGACGGAAAGACAATCAAAAAGACAGAAACAAAGGTTGTAAGACAGGCAATCAGCAGCGAGACCTCTGAAACGGTAAGAGAGATGATGAAGGGTGTTGTTGATAACGGAACAGGTAAAAACGGCTATGTGGCAGGCTACCGTGTAGGCGGTAAGACCGGTACATCAACAAAGCTCGGTGAGTCAAAAGCCGGTGAGGGCGACAAGTATATTGTTTCCTTTGCTGCTATTGCTCCAAGTGATAATCCGGAAATTGCAATGCTGATTATTGTTGATGAGCCGAATCAGGATTTAGGCGGCGGTGCTTTATGTGCCCCAATTGCAGCTCACGTTATTGAGGAATCTATGAGTGTGCTGGGCATCGAGCCTAAGTATGATGAGGATGAGATGAAACATCTTTCACAGTACACACCGAATGTTGCAGGCAAATCACTTGATGAGGCGAAAAAGGAAATCAGTGAATATTCACTTAACTGCGTTGTTGTGGGCAATGGCGATAAGGTTGTAAGACAGTGTCCGACAAGTGCAGGTACAATACCAAACGGCGGAACAATTTATGTTTATACCGATAACACGGATAAAAAGATGACTAAGGTTCCTGACTTTACAGGACTGACAGTAAGCGAAGCAAAAAGCCTTGCGAAAACAAACAATCTGAATATTGAAATCAGCGGTAATGATATAAACAGCTCTTCTGTTGTTGCATCACGTCAGAGTGATGAAAAGGGTGCTTCCGTTGAACAGGGTTCGGTAATTACAGTAACATTCAAGAGTACTGAAAGTGTGCTTGACTAAAATACAGATTAAGCCGTTATAAACGGCATAAAGGGGATAGGGTAATGAAACTCTCAGAAATCTTAAAAGGAATAGATGTTAAAACTGCGTACAGCGATGTTGACGTGCTTGATGTAACACAGGATTCAAGACTTGTTAAAGAGGGCTCACTTTTTGTATGTATCAAGGGTGCTGTCTTTGATGGACATAACGTTGCAGCAGAAATGCTGGAAAAGGGTGCTGCAGCAATCGTCGTTGAACGTGATTTAGGTCTTGATAAGCAGATTATCGTTGACAATTCAAGATCTGTTTATTCTCCGATTTGTTCAAACTTTTTCAATAATCCTGCCGATAAGCTTAAGCTGATTGGTTTGACAGGAACGAACGGAAAGACAACAACTACCTTTCTTATCAAGCAGATTCTTGAGAACGTGGGTAAAAAGGTTGGTCTTATCGGCACAGTCCAGAATATGATTGGTGATAAAATCTATCCTGCAAAATTTACTACCCCTGACCCCTATGAGCTTCAGAAGCTTTTTGCTATGATGGTTGATGCCGGCTGTGAATACTGTGTTATGGAGGTATCATCGCAGGCACTTGCACAGGGCAGAGTAAACGGTCTCAGGTTTACACTTGCCGCTTTCACAAACCTTACACAGGATCATCTTGACTATCATAAAACATGGGAAAATTATTTCAATTCAAAGCGTATCCTTTTTGAAAATGCGGATATTGCTGTTACAAATGCAGATGATGAGCACGGAATGAAGATTATTGAGGATCTTGATTTTGATAAGATTGTAACCTATGCAGTAAACACAAATGATGCAAGCTATGTTGCAAAAAATGTTTCCTTTAAGCCAAGCGGAGTTGAATATGAGCTTGTGGGTGATGCAATCGGAAGATGCAATTGTCCGATACCGGGAAGATTTTCAGTTTATAATTCTCTTTGTGCAGCAAGCTGTGCACTGTCACTTGGAATTGATTTTTCAGATGTGCTTGATGCAATCAGCAAGTCAAACGGTGTTAAGGGCAGAATTGAGGTTGTTCCGAACGGTGGTCGTGATTTTACAATTATTATCGACTATGCACACTCACCTGACGGACTTGAAAATATAATCACCTCTCTTCAGGAAATTGCACAAGGCAGAGTTGTTACACTGTTCGGCTGCGGTGGTGACAGAGATAAAACAAAGCGTCCTAAGATGGGTAAGATTGTTGCAGAACTTTCAGACTACTGTATAGTCACATCGGATAATCCTCGTTCTGAAAATCCGGCTGAGATTATTAAGGATATTCTTGTCGGTATGGAGGGAATCAATACCCCTTATACGGTTATTGAAAACCGTAAGGAAGCAATTGCCTACGCGATAAAGAATGCACAGAAGGACGATATTATTCTTCTTGCCGGCAAGGGTCATGAAACCTATCAGATTCTGCCCACAGGCACAATTCATTTTGATGAAAGAGAAGCAGTAGCTGAAATACTCAGTGAGCTTGATTAATTCTATATGGAACTTTTAAGATTAAGTGAAATAGCAGATGCCTGTAAGGGCACATTCAATAACGATTGTGATATCAAAGGCATTTGCATAGACACAAGAAAAATAACTAAGGACTGCCTTTTCATCTGTATCAAGGGTGAAAGATTTGACGCACATCAGTTTGCACAGGAGGCACTTGATAAGGGTGCTGCAGCGGTAATGATCCACAGTGATGTGAGCATTGACGGAAATTTTGTGAAGGTTGCAGATACCTCAAAGGCGCTTCTTGATTTAAGCGGTTATTACCGTTCAAAGTTTAATCTGCACCTTGTGGGTCTTACAGGGTCAGTCGGTAAAACAACAACGAAGGAATTTACTTATCTTGTTGTCAATGCCAAGTATAACGCTATAAAAACACTCGGTAATCTGAATAATGAAATCGGTTTACCGCAGATGCTTTTTCAGATTGACCGCAGTACGCAGGCGGCAGTTATTGAAATGGGTATGAATCACTTTGGTGAGATACACAGACTGTCAACTGCTGCTAAGCCGACAATTGCGCTTATTACCAATGTAGGCTCGTCACATATTGAAAATCTAGGCTCACGTGAGGGCATACGAAAGGCAAAGCTTGAAATACTTGACGGTCTTGAGAAGGGTGCAACCTTGCTTTTAAACGGCGACAATGATATGCTTTCAGGTGTTGTCAACGAGGATTATAATATCGTTTTTTACGGTATAGAAAAAGGCAGCTTTCAGGCTGAAAATATTGAAGAGAAAGACGGAAAAACAGAATTTGATATTTCCTATTTCGGTAACAGTCAGAAAGTGGTTATTCCGACAATCGGTGTACATAATGTTTATAACGCACTTGCAGCCTTTGCAGTGGGATATTATCTTGACATTGATGCTCAGCTTTGTGCCGACGCGCTTTCTGAATATGTGCCTGAGGGTATGCGTCAGAAAAGTGTATCACACGGCGGAGTTATCTTTATTGAAGATTGCTATAATGCCAGTCCTGATTCAATGAAAGCGGCAATGACTACGCTTGCTAATACAAAGGGCAATAAAAAAATTGCAGTGCTTTCCGATATGCTGGAGCTTGGTGATTATTCAGAGCAGGCTCACACAGATGTGGGCAGAATGGCAGCCGATGCAGGGATTGATTATCTCCTTGCAACAGGAGAAATGAGTCAGTTCATTGTAAACGGAGCAAAGGAAAACGGTTTGGAAAAAGTTTTCCATTTTGAAAGCAAAGAGGAACTTACAGAAAAGCTCCTTGAGATTCTTGAGGTGGGAGACACAGTAGCCTTCAAGGCATCAAGAGGAATGAAGCTTGAGGATGTAATCCATAGTGTATATGACAGGTGGGGAAAATAAATGAATACTACAATTGCATTAATAATCAGTGTTGTAATCGCTTTCGGAATCACGGCAGGTCTTGGATTTATAATAATCCCCTGGCTGAGAAAGCTGAAATTTGGTCAAACTATTTTAGAGATAGGTCCTTCATGGCATAAGTCAAAGCAGGGTACACCGAATATGGGCGGTCTTATGTTCATCATCGGTATCATCCTTTCCTTTGCAGCAACATGTATTACTGTTCAACTTACAGGCGGTAGCCTTGAAAGTGAGTATTCGGCACTTCTCAACGGACGTGAACTGGTACTCTTAATAGCAGGCTTAATTCTTGCACTCGGCTGCGGTTTAGTAGGCTTTACAGATGATTTTACAAAAATCAAGCTTAAGCGAAATGAAGGCCTTTCACCAAAGCAAAAAACCTTAGGTCAGCTTATTATGACCGTTGGATACATTCTTACCCTTTGGCTCTCTCATAATACAAGCTGGTATCTGTCTCTTATACACATCTCCGAGCCCACGAGACTAAGGCGAATC